>JBKJRJ010000556.1:0-4084 GCA_046594705.1 Vicinamibacterales bacterium | reverse complement strand
GAAACCGTGAAGGGCTACGCGAGCCACGAAGAAGGCGTGTTCAAGGACATCGCCGAGGCCCGCTCGAGGCTGCTCGCGGCGAAGACGCCGGAAGAGACGATCCAGGCCGCCAACCAGCAGACCTCCGCCCTCGGACGCCTGCTCGCGGTGGTCGAGAACTACCCCAACCTCAAGGCCAATGAGCAGTTCAATCGCCTGATGGACGAGCTCTCCGGGACCGAGAACCGCCTGGCCACCGAACGCATGCGCTACAACGAGCGCCTGCAGGAATACAACACGTCGCGCCGGAAGTTCCCCGGCAACGTCACCGCCAAGATGTTCAGTTTCAAGGAATACCCCTACTTCGAGGCGCCGCCCGCCGCTCAGGGCGTCCCGAAGGTCGATTTCAAGAAGTAAGATCTCGCCTGATTCCGGACGACTGAAGGAGCTATCTGTGACGAAGCGACGAACAGCGGGCCTCCGCCTCGGGGCGGGGCTCGTAGCCGCCGGTCTGTGTGCGGTCGGCGTCCGCGGCATGTCTGCGCAGGGTTTTCAACAACCCGCGCCCGCCGCGGCTCCGGTTCATAAGAGCGACGATCCGATCCTCAAGCACTTCACCTGGCGTTCCATCGGTCCGGCCAACATGGGCGGCCGGATCGACGACATCGCCGTGGTCGAAACCAACCCCGCCACCTTCTACGTCGGCTTCGCCACCGGCGGCCTCTGGAAAACCATCAACAACGGGACGACGTTCGCGCCGCTGTTCGACGACCAGCCGGTCACGTCGATCGGCGACATCGCGATCGCGCCGTCGGACCCCAATGTCGTCTACGTGGGATCGGGCGAGCCGAACAACCGCCAGAGCTCGTCGTTCGGCGCGGGCGTATTCAAGTCCACCGACGCCGGCAAGACCTGGACCAACGTCGGGCTGAAAGAAACGCAGAGCATCGCGCGCGTCGTCGTCCACCCGAAGGATCCCAACATCGCCTACGTGGCGGCGATCGGCCACTTGTTCGGGCCCAATCCCGAACGCGGCCTCTACAAGACGACGGACGGGGGCAAGACCTGGACGAACACCAAGTTCATCGATCCCGACACCGGCTTCACCGACCTTGTGATGGATCCCGGCAACCCCAACGTGCTCTACGCCGCCTCGTATCAGCGCCGGCGTCAGCCCTGGGGTTTCAACGGCGGCGGCGCGGCGAGCGGCATTTGGAAGACCACCGACGGGGCGAAGCGCTGGACGCGCCTCACCGGCAACGGACTGCCGACCAACCCGATCATCGGGCGCATCGGCCTCGACATCGCGCGGTCACGACCGCAGACGATTTACGCAACAATCGAAGTGGGCCCCAGCGGCGGCACCGGCGCGAACGTCAACGACGACGGCACGCTGGTCGAGCCGGGACAGAGCCGCGGCGGCGGCGGCGGGCGCGGCGCGGCCCCTCCCCCGCCCGATCCGACCAAGTCGGGCATCTGGCGTTCGGACGACGCCGGCAAGAGCTGGCGGTTCCTGTCGAACTCGATGGATCGGCCGATGTACTACAGCCAGATCCGGGTGGACCCGACCGACCCCGAGATTGCGTATCAGGGCGGCGCCCCCTTCTTCAAGACGGTCGATGGCGGCAAGACCTGGCGGCAGGTCCAGGGCCTCGCGCACAGCGACCATCACGCGATCTGGATCAACCCGCGCGATCACAACCACCTGCTGGTGGGCAACGACGGCGGGCTCGACATCAGCTACGACCAGGCCGAGACATGGGAGTTCGTGAGCTCGCTCGGCGCCGTGGGCCAGTTCTACAAGATCAGCGCCGACCTGCGGAAGCCCTACGTCGTGTGCGGCGGGCTGCAGGACAACGGCAGCTGGTGCGGGCCGAGCGGCGTGCGCAGCAGCAACGGGATTCTGAACTCGGACTGGTATCGCATCGGCGGCGGGGACGGCTTCTACACGGCGAGCGACTGGACCGACTGGCGCGTCGTCTACGCCGAGTCGCAGGACGGCGCGACGCAGCGCACCGACCTCGGGCGCGGCACGACCGTGAGCATCCGCCCGCGCGGCCCGTCGGGCCGAGGCGGGACGGCCCTGCCGCCCGGTGCGGAGGGGGTGGATCCCACGGTCCTCGCGCAGTTCGGCTTCGGTCCGGGCGCCGCGAACGGCAACATCGTGCCGACGCCGCCCGCAGGCAGCAGCTTCCGCTTCTACTGGAACACCCCGTTCCAGCTCTCGCCGCACAACCCGTCCACGATCTACCTCGGGGCTGAGCGGGTCTTCAAGTCGATGGACCGGGGCAACACCTGGGTGATGTCAGAGAACCTCACCCGCAACATCGGGCGCAACGAGCGGCCGATCATGGAAGTCGACGGCAAGGCGCCGATGGCGTCGAAGCATGACGGCGCCGCCGCCTATAGCAACGTCGTCACGATCAGCGAATCGCCGGTCGTGCCTGGCGTCGTCTGGGCGGGCACCAATGACGGCAACGTTCAGGTCAGCCGCGACGGCGGCATGACCTGGAAGAACGTGATCGACAAGGTGCCGGGTGTGCCGAAGGAGACCCAGGTGTCGCGCGTCGAAGCCTCGCCCTTCGACCTGGCGACCGCGTATGCGACCTTCGACGGGCACCGGACCGACGACCACAAGCCCTACGTGTTCGTGACGAAAGACTTCGGCGAGACCTGGACGTCTCTCTCGGCGAACCTGCCGATGGGGAACGTCAACGTGATCACGACCGACAACCGCAATCGCCACCTGCTGTTCCTCGGCACGGAGTACTCGATCTTCGTGTCGATGGACGCCGGCAAGAGCTGGAAGCCGTTCATGCAGGGGATGCCGACGGTGCGCATCGACGACCTGATCATCCACCCGCGCGAGCGCGATCTCATCGCCGGCACGCACGGCCGCAGCATCTGGATCGTCGACGACATCTCGGCGCTCGAGGAGATGAACGACACCACGACGCAGGGGGACGCCTACCTCTTCAACGTCCGTCCGGCGGTGGCGTGGCTCAACGACATCCAGAAGCAGATCACGGTCGGAGGGCAGAAGCACTTCCGCGGTCAGAACCCGGATCCGGGCACCGCGATCAGCTATTGGCTGAAGAACAACGCCGACAGCGCGCGAATCAGCATCACCGACATCACAGGGCGCGAGGTCCGCGCCATCGACGGTCCGAAGACCGCAGGGCTCAACCGCTGGCGCTGGGACATGCGATCCGGTGCCGCCACGCCGCCGCGCGCCGGCACCGGCGGTGCCGGCACGGGACAGGCCGAGCAGCCGGCCGCCACGGCCCCGGCGATGCAGCCCGCGGCGACCAATCCTCCCGCAACGCCGCCCGCCAGTGGGGCGCAAGGCGCAGGACGTGAAGATCGCCCGGCCGCCACGACGGCGGCCGACCCAGGGGCCGGTCGCGGCCAGCAACCGGCCGCGACGGCCGCGCCGGCACAGGGGGGTGGCGAAGGCCGCGGCCGGGGCGGCTTCGCAGGCCCCGCGCTGTCCCCCGGCATGTATCTCCTCAAGGTGACAGTCAACGGCAAGGTCATCGGCACCAAGACGATCGTCATCGAGGCCGATAGTCTTCAGTAGTCGAGCAACAGAGCCGAGGGTGCTGACGGTGCCAATCAAGGACGCGCTGCTTCCAGAGTACGACCACGAGATGGGGACCACGCGCCGGCTGCTCGAGAGAGTGCCGGACGCGGACCTGGCCTGGAAGCCGCACGAGAAGTCATTCAGCCTGGGCCAGCTGGCGAGCCACATCGCCAACATTCCCCACTGGGTTGGCGCCACCTGCGACGTGGCGGTATTCGACCTCGCCACGATCGGCGACGACGCCAGGCCGAAGCAGCCGGCGTCGACTGCCGACGTGCTGAAGGTCTTCGACGCCAATACCATCAGCGCGCGCGCGACAATCGACGCGCAGACCGATGCGATGTTGCAGGGCCAGTGGACCATGAAGCAAGGCGAACAGGAACTGATGACCATGCCGCGCGTGGCGGTGCTGCGCAGCTTCATCATGAATCACCTGATTCATCATCGCGGCCAGCTGAGCGTCTACCTGCGCCTCCGGAACGTACCGATTCCCGCGATTTACGGACCGAGTGCTGACGAAGG
>JBKJRJ010000485.1:0-4128 GCA_046594705.1 Vicinamibacterales bacterium | reverse complement strand
GTGCCTTCGAAGCGGATGCGGTAGGCGGCGTAGTAACACGTCGCAATCAGGCCGAGGTCGAGCAGCACCTCACCGGCGTGCCAGCGGAAGGTCAGGTCCGACAAGAGCGGCGCCAGCGGCGCGTTCTGCAGCGCCTGGAAATCCTGCCCCGCATAGGCGGGGACGCGCACCAGGTAGAGGCCCATCATCAGCACCGCCACGCTGAAACCGGCGGCGAGCGGCCACAGCGAACCGCCGCCCGCGTGCAGCAGGTAGCCGGTCGCCGCGCCCGCGGCGCCCAGGGCGTACAGCATGGCGACGGCGGAGGGCTCCGAGAATCCCGCCGACACCAGCCGGTGCGAGGTGTGATCGATGTTGCCGCGCGTGGTGCTGCGCCCGGCCAGGCGCCGCAACAGCACCACGAACGTGCTGTCGAAAATTGGAACGACCAGGATGAGCGTGGCGGCCCCAGCGGCGACAACCGTGCCGGCACGCGCGATCGCAATGGTGGCGCAGGCCGCGATGATGCCGCCAATCGCCAGGCTGCCGCAGTTGCCCATGAACAGCCTGGCGGGATGCCGGTTCCACACCAGGAATCCCAGTAAGCCGCCCGCCAGCGCGACGAGCACCGTGACCAGCGCCGGACCGAGCTCGGCGTGGAAGGTTGCTGCAAGGCCGAGCGCCGCCAGCGCCGTCACGCCGCCCGCGAGCCCGTCCATGTTGTCGAGCAGGTTGACGGCGTTGATCAGGCCGCCGAACCAGACCACCGCAATCAGGATCAGGCCCGCATGCACCGGTGTCGTCCCGAAACCGCTCAGCGAGATGACGAAGAACGCCGCCACCGCCAGCGAGTTGACCATCTTGGCGAGCGCCGAGAGCGGCGCATGGTCGTCGTACCACCCAATGCCGAAGAGCGCGGCCGCCGCAGCGAGCACCGGCGCCGCGGCGGGCACCATCGCGCCGCCCAGCGCACAACCGGCGAGCAGCCCGGCCACCACGCCGATGCCACCGAACGTAGGAGTCGGCGTGCGATGCCAGCGGTCGGGGCGCGGCGCGACGACGGCGCCGCGCTTGAGCATCAGATGACGCACCAGGGCGTCCACCGCGAAGGCGACCGCCGCGCTCACCACGGCCACCACCAGCAGTCCGCGTGGCGTCACACCTGCTCCGTGAGGCGGTCTTCGACGCGCGCAATCAGCCAAAGCCCCGCGACCAGCGTTACGACCGCGTAGACCACGGCCGTCGCCCACACTTCGCCGGCCGGCCAGCGTCCGTAATAGAAAATGTCGTGGTATGCCGTGATGTAAGGCGAGAGCGGCGTCAGCAAGATCGCCTGCTGCAGCCGCGGCGGCAGCTGCGTCGTCTCGTAGACCACGGGAGTCGCCCAGAACAGGACGGCCAGCGCGACGTCCACGAAATGCCGGACGTCGCGGAAGAACGCGGTGCCGACCGCGATGAGCAGCGCCAGGCCGATCGTCAGCAGGGTCTGCAGCAGCAGGAACACGGGGAACGCCAGCATCGGCGACGAAGGCGTGACGCTGTAGATCGCCATCATCACCGGCA
Source organism: Vicinamibacterales bacterium (assembly GCA_046594705.1). Classification (GTDB taxonomy): domain Bacteria; phylum Acidobacteriota; class Vicinamibacteria; order Vicinamibacterales; family 2-12-FULL-66-21; genus JAICSD01. The sequence goes on along the minus strand of JBKJRJ010000485.1, from coordinate 2,586 downwards.
GGAACACCACCGCGGTGAGGAGATACTGCGCCAGGTTGAAGAGGACCGTCGCGATCGGAAGAATGGCGCGGGGGAACCAGACGCTCCGCACCAGCCCGCCGTTGTCGACGATCGATCCGGTCGCCATCGCGATCGCGTTCGCGAAAAACGTCCACGGCAGGATCCCGAGCATCAGGTAGAACACGAACGCCGGCGTGCCGCGCTGCAGGATCTGCGTGAACGCGATCGTATACACCGCGATCATCAGCAGCGGATTCGCCAGCGACCAGATGAAGCCGAACACCGATCCGCGGTACTTGAGCTTGAGGTCCTTGACCACGAGGTTGCGCAGCAGGTGCCGATAGCGCGCCAGGCCGCGCAGCGTGCGCTCGAGCCCGGGCCGTTCCGCGGCGCGGTCGTCCATCGCGATTGTCGGCAGCGCGGTGCCGGTCACGTCCGTCCCCCGAAGAGGCCGCGGATCGACGTCCATACATTACGCAGGCGCCAGAACGCGCTCGTTTCCATGTGCCTGACTTGGTCGTCGAGCACCGCGATCCGCTGCTGCGCCGCCTGCAGGGCGGTATTGACCCGCGCCAGCTCCTCGCGCAACGCCGGGGCGCCCGCCGCCTCAGCCTGGACCTGCCGATCGAAGTGCACCACCTGCTGCCGCAACTCGTTCCGCTCGATCATCAGCCGCGCCGCCGCACGCTCGTATTCGCGGACGATGCGGGGAGGAGGTTCGGTGCGGCGGCGGAAGCGCACCGCCCACGGGGTGATGTACGAAGCGTCGTAGTCCAGATCGCGGAGGAAGCCCTCGCGCGCGAACGCTTCCGCCCACGCCTCCGGCGGCTGCACGTTGACGTGCGTTGTCTCGCCGAAGTCAGAGGGTGAGGAGGAGAACAGCACGTCCGACGCGTGCGCGCAGATATTGGTGAGGGCGAGCCGGGCCTCGTCGGCCGGCATGTGCTCGAGCACTTCGATGCACACCACAAGATCGTACTGCGCGTCGAGCGGCGTCGTCAGCGACCCGACCCGGCATCGTCCGGCGAGCGCCGGGGCCGCCTGTGAGATCGCGTATTCCGAGATGTCGACGCCGTGGCCGTCGATGCCGCGCGCGACCAGCGCTTCGACCAGCAGCCCCATGGCGCAGCCGGCGTCGAGCACTCGGCGCGGACTGATGTCCGCCGCGATCCGGTCGGCGATGCCGCCGAAGAATCGCAGCCATTCCTCGTCGCGGGCGTACGGCCGCCCGCAGGAGTGGGCGTAGTAGAAGGCGTCGAAGGTCGCCTTGTCGCCCATCAGTCCAATCCCACTTTCAGCAGCGCGCGCTTGATGTGGCGCTTGGCGATCGGCCAAAGCCGCCGGCGCGGCGCGCCGATGCCGGCGACACCGCTGGCGACACCGCCCTTGCGCAGCCGGAAGAGATTGCCTTCGACGATGCTGCGCCCCTGCAGGAAGGCGCGGTCCATCGTCTGGCCCATGTCTCCCTGCGTCGCGCGGGCGAGGAAGACCTGTTCGATCGCGGTCAGCGTCGTCCCCGCCGCATAGGCCGCGACATCCTCGAGCTCCATGCCGCGCTCGAGGATCCCGTATTTCTTCATCACGCCGACGGAGACCTCGGCGTGTTCGTGCGCGCCGCCGGGTTCCGCGAGCACGACGCGGCCGCCGGCGTTGAGGATGCGGTCGTAGCCCGCCATCGCGCGCGGGCGATCGGGGATGTGGTGGAAGCTTTCGTATGCCATGACGGCGTCGAACGCGCCGGGCACGAACGGCGGATTCTCGACGTCGCCGACCACCAGGGGAGGGTGGGCATCCCCCATGCGCTCGATGCCGATGTCGAGGTAGGTGCGCGAGATGTCGAGACCGACCACCGGCACGCCGGCGCGATGAAACCACTCCGTCGTCCAGGCATACCCGCAGCCGCTGTCGAGCACGCGCTCACCCTTCTTCAGCTCGAGCAGCCGCAGCACTGCGCCGAAGAGGGAGACGAGGTAGAGCGTGAACTCGGGGTTCCAGGGGTTGAAAGGGGAGCTGTAGCCGGGGCCGAAAAAGGAGGGGTCGTCCACCTTTTCCTTGAGCGTCATCTCGGCATGCTTGTGATGCGCCCCCGCGTCGCTGGCCCCGGCATCGGCGCCTCCGGCGTCCGGGGGCGCGGGGCGCGGGCGGAAGCGGAACGCGGCTTCCGCGAGCGCCGGCGGCATGGCGGCGGCAGCTTCGCGCAGCCGGGCATGGTCGGCGTCGAAATCACGAAGGTGGTCGGGCAGGATTTCGGGGAGGCGGTGGAAGATCGGATACCAGCGGCCGCATCCCCCACAGAGCAGCACTCCCTCATCGATCTCGACGGCGAAGTTGCGGGCCGGATCGACCCCGGGCCCCGCGAATTCGCGCAGGACGTGGACGTTGGGACCATTGCCGGGCGAGCTGGGGAGGGGCCCAAGGCCCACGCCAGACGACACTCGGCGGCCGTCTTGGTACGGCCCGGCCGGAACCTCTGCGGGCCGTTCACAATACGTGAAGCAGGTCAGTTCGGTGTGGCAGGCCTGGCAGGCCAGGAGATCGAGGAGCGCGTATCTCATCTAAATGGGGGTGCGACTAGAGGATAGCCCG
>JBKJRJ010000386.1:0-13854 GCA_046594705.1 Vicinamibacterales bacterium | reverse complement strand
CGTGTGGCTTTGACTTTGCCGGTCAGGCATGGGATATTGCGCCCGCCCCCAATGTTCGACCTCCAGGGAAAAACCGCGCTCGTCACCGGCGCGGGATCGGGAATCGGCGAAGCGATCGCGACGCTGTTCGCGCGCCAGGGGGCGGACGTGGCGGCGGTGGATCGTGACGGCGCCGCGGCGGCGCGCGTCGCCGCCGACATCAGACGGTCAGGCGGCCGCGCCGAAGGCTACCCGTGCGACGTCTCGGACGCCGGCGCGGTCGAGGCCCTGATCGCTCGGGTCACCGCCACGAACCCCCGGCTCGACATCCTCGTCAACAACGCCGGCATCGCGCACATCGGCAACATCGAACAGACCACGCCGGAGGATCTCGATCGCATTTACCGCGTCAACGTAGTCGGGGTCTACTTGTGCGCGCGCGCCGCGGTGCCGATCATGCTGGGCCAGGGCGGCGGCGTCATCCTGAACATGGCCTCGATCGCGTCCCTGGTCGGGCTGCCGGATCGATTCGCCTACTCGATGTCGAAGGGGGCGGTCCTGACGATGACGCGATCGATCGCCGTCGATTACATGAAGCGCGGCATCCGCTGCAATTGCATCTGTCCGGCCCGGATTCACACGCCGTTCGTGGACGGCTACCTGGCGGCCACCTATCCCGGACGGGAAGCTGAAATGATGAAGACGCTCTCCGCATACCAGCCCATCGGGCGCATGGGACGGCCCGACGAGGTCGCCGCGCTCGCCCTCTATCTCTGCTCGGAGGAATCCGCGTTCGTCACCGGGCAGGCTTACCCGCTCGACGGCGGGGCGACGGTCATATGAAGCTCGCGCGCTTCGGCGCTCTCGGTTCCGAGCGCCCAGGGGTCCTGCTCGACGACGGCACGCGCGTGGATGTCTCGGCCTTCGTGCGCGACTACGACGAGGCGTTCTTCGGCGGCGACGGTCTGCGCGCCCTCGCGGCGTGGCTGACCGACCGGGGCGGCTCGGCGCCGCGGGTCCCGCGAGAGGCTCGTCTGGGCCCGCCGCTAGCCCGTCCCAGCAAGATCGTCTGCATCGGCCTCAATTTCCGCGATCACGCGGCGGAAAGCGGCATGGATCTGCCGCGCGAACCGGTCATGTTCTTCAAGGCCACCACCGCGCTCGTCGGCCCGAACGACCCCGTGATGATTCCGCGCGGCGGCACCAAGCTCGACTGGGAAGTCGAGCTTGCCGTCGTGATCGGCCGGACCGCATCCTACGTCGAGGAGGCGCGCGCCATGGAGCACGTCGCCGGCTACGCGCTGCACAACGACTACTCCGAGCGCGCCTTCCAGCTCGAACGCGGCGGCCAATGGGTCAAGGGGAAGAGCGCCGATACCTTCGCACCGATCGGGCCGGTGCTCGCCACCAGGGACGAGATCGCCGATCCCCAGGCGCTGGGCATGTGGCTGACCGTCAACGGCGTCAGGCGGCAGCAGGGCTCGACCGCCAACATGGTGTTCGGCGTCGCCAGCCTGGTGAGCTACGTCAGCCAGTTCATGACACTGCTGCCCGGAGACGTCATCAGCACCGGCACCCCCGCGGGCGTGGCACTCGGCATGAAGCCGGCGCCGGTCTACCTGCAGCCCGGCGACGTCGTCGAACTTGGCGTCGATGGTCTCGGCCAGTCGCGGCAAGTGGTGGTCGCTCACGCGTGATGCACCTCCTGATCCTCGGGCGCCGGCTGGTGATGATCGCGGAGACCGCCCGCCGCAAACCAGCGCACCGGGCGTGACCGTGCGCGGCCTCACCCAGTCGTGGCCGCGGGCCTCGCAGCCCCGCCCCATCGTCGTGATCGGCGGCGGGGCGATCGCGAGGACCGCCCACCTTCCCATCTATCGCCGGCTCGGCTACCCCGTCGCCGGAATTTTCGACATCGACGCGGAACGGGCGCTCGCCACCGCACGCGAGTTCAACATCCCCACAGTGTATCCGTCACTCGATCAGGCGATGCTCGAGGCCCCCGCCGTGTTCGATCTGGCGGTGCCGGGCGACCAGATCGCCCCGATTCTGCGGCGGCTGCCGCGCGGATCCGCCGTGCTGATCCAGAAGCCCATGGGACAGGACCTGGCCGAGGCGCGCCGGATTCTGGCGACCTGCACGGACCGGGCGCTCGCCGCCGCGGTCAACTTCCAGTTGCGATTCAGCCCAGGAATGCTGGCGCTGCACGACCTGATCGGGCGCGGCACGCTGGGCACGATCGTAGATGTCGACGTGCGGGTGGTGATCGATCAGCCCTGGCACCTCTGGACGTTCCTCGAGCGCGCGCCCCGCGTCGAGGTGCCGTATCACTCGGTGCATTATCTTGACGCCATCCGCGCGATCGCCGGCGAGCCCGCCGGAGTGTACTGCCGGAGCGTCGGACATCCGTCGCTCCCCCGCCTGGCCGACGCGCGCAGCTCGATCATCCTGGACTACGGCGAGCGGCTGCGCTGCTCGCTGGTGCTCAATCACACCCACCGCGCCGGTCCGAAACACCGAGCGTCCCAGCTGATGGTGGAAGGCCTCGACGGCGCCGTCCGGCTGACCTGGGGCGTCAATCTCGACTACCCCGCCGGACCGGCCGACACGATGGAGCTCTATTCGAGCTCCGCCGGCTGGCACGACGTCCAGTTGCGAGGGTCGTGGTTCCTCGAGGGCTTCGAGGGGCCGATGTCGAACCTGCAACGGTTCGTGGCCGGCGAAGACCCCACGCTCATGAGCGGCGTGGACGACGCCATCAAGACCATGGCGATCGTGGAGGCGTGCTTCGAGTCGAGCGCGCGCGGCGGCACGCCGGTCCGATGATCGACACCCACCAGCATTACTGGAGGTACGATCCGGCCGAGTACGGCTGGATCGACGACACCATGGCGCCGCTGCGGCGCGACTTCCTGCCGGACGAGGCGGAGCGCGAGATGGCTGCCGCGGGGGTCGGGACGGCGGTCGCCGTGCAGGCGCGCCAGACGCTGGCAGAGACGCGATGGCTGCTCGAGCTCGCCGATCGGCATGCCTTTATCGCGGGGGTCATCGGCTGGGTCGACCTGAGTGGACCCGATATGGAGCGGGATCTCGATCGCCTGGCGCAGCATCCCCGGATGGTGGGGGTCCGCCACGTCGTTCAGGGGGAGCCCGACGGCTTTCTCGATACGCCCGGGTTTCTGCGCGGCGTCGCGCGGCTCGAGCCGCACGGGCTCACCTACGACATTCTCGTCTATGCCAGGCAGCTCCCCGCGGCGGCGCGCTTCGCTCGCGCCTTCCCGCGGCAGCGTTTCATCCTCGATCACCTGGGGAAGCCCGAGGTCGGCCGTGGCCACTACCGCCAGTGGCGGCGCCATTTCGGCCGGCTCGGGGCGCTTCCCAACGTATGCTGCAAGATGTCGGGACTCGTGACGGAAGCGGACTGGGCATCATGGACGCCCGCGACGCTGCGTCCCTACCTCGACGCCGCGCTGGAGGCTTTCGGCCCCGGACGGCTGATGATCGGCTCGGACTGGCCCGTCTGCACGCTGGCGGGCTCTTATCAAGATGTCATCGGCGCGACGCTCGATGCCATCAGTGAATATTCCGACGCGGAGCAGGAACTGATGCTCAGCGGCACCGCCCGGCAGACCTGGAACCTATGATGAAAAAACTTCTTCTCGCGACACTCCTGGTGGCGACCGCGTCGTGTGGCGGCGACAAGGCCGCCCCGGCGGCCACCGGCACCCCGCCATCGAGCGGCTACACCATTGCGGTGATTCCGAAAGGGACGACGCATACGTTCTGGCAGAGCATCCGGGCCGGTGCGGAGCAGGCGGGCAAGGAGCTCGGGGTCACCATCATCTGGCGCGGGCCACTGCGTGAAGACGATCGCGACGCCCAGGTTTCCGAGGTCGAGGGCTTCGTCAGCCGTGGCGTGTCGGGCATCGTGCTGGCGCCACTCGACGAGGCCGCGCTGGTGCAGCCGGTCAACGAGGCCGTCAACCGGAAAATTCCGGTCGTCATTTTCGACTCCGGTTTGAAAGGCGACAACTACGTGAGCTTTGTCGCCACCGACAACATCAAGGGCGGCCGGATGGGTGGTGAACGCATCGCCGAGAGCCTCAACGGCAAGGGCAAGGTGATCCTGCTGCGATATGCCGAAGGGCATGACAGCACCGGCAAGCGCGAGCAGGGCTTCCTCGAAGCGATGAAGGGGCACCCGGGCATCGACGTGGTGAGTTCCAACCAGTACGGCGGGGCCGACGTCGAGGGCGCGTACAAGAAAGCCGAATCGCTGCTCAGCAGCTACAAGAAGCCGGACGGGTCGCTCGGCATCGACGGCATCTTCACCACTAACGAGTCGGTGTCCTTCGCGATGCTCCGCGTGCTGCAGGACAACGGCTGGGCCGGCAAGGTGAAGTTCGTCGGCTTCGACGCCTCCACCAACCTGGTGAAGGGGCTGCGCGACGGCGGGCTGGACGGACTCGTGGTGCAGGACCCGGTGCGCATGGGCTACATGGCGGTGCAGACGATGGTGTCGCACCTGAAGGGACAGCCGGTGGAACGCCGCATCGACACCGGCGTGCACGTCGCCACCAAGGCCAACATGGACACGCCGGAGATGAAGAATCTCCTGGAGCCGGACCTGAAGAAGTGATCCCCACCTCCGCTGACGCGACGGCGGGCCAGGAACGTTTCGGGATGCGCGGCATCCGCAAGGCATTCGGCGCCACGATCGCGCTGGACGGCGTCGAGTTGTCGGTGGCTCCCGGAGAGATCTGCGGCCTGGTCGGGCAGAACGGCGCGGGCAAGAGCACACTGATGGCGATCCTCGCCGGCGCGCTGGCGCCCGATGCCGGCGCGATGACGATCGACAGCCGGCCCTACGCGCCGAAGAGCCCGATCGAGGCGCGCCGCGCGGGCGTCGCCATGATCTACCAGGAGCTCTCACTCGCGCCCCATCTGTCCGTCATGGAGAACATCCTCCTGGGCGCCGAGCCGATGCGCTACGGCCTGGTGGACCGCGCGCGCATGCGCGAGTTGGCGGCCGGGGCGCTCGCGCAGCTCGGTCACGACGATATTCCGCCTGAGGCTCCCGTCGGCACCCTCTCGGTGGCCGCCCAGCAGCTGGTCGAGATCGCGCGCGCGCTGGCGGTCGGCTGCCGCGTGCTGGTGCTCGACGAGCCCACCAGCAGCCTCGGCAGCGACGACGTGCGGCATCTCTTCGCGCTGCTCGGCCGGTTGAAGGCGCAGGGCCACGCCATTGTCTACATCTCCCATTTTATCGAGGAAGTGCAGGCGATCACCGATCGGTTTGTCGTGCTGCGCGACGGCCGGAACGCCGGCGGCGGCGCCACGGCCGGTGCGACCCACGAGGCCATCGTGCGCGCGATGGTCGGCACGGCGCCGGGCGACCTCTTTCCGCGCAGCGCGCGCCGGACGGGCGAGCCGATCGTCGAGGTCGGCGCGATGGAACCGGGATTCGCCTCGTTCGCCCTGCATCGGGGAGAGATTCTGGGCATCGCAGGATTGGTGGGATCCGGACGCACCCGACTGCTGCGGGCGCTGTTCGGCCTCGAGGCCGTGAAGCAAGGCACGATGCGCATCGGCGTCTACCGCGGCGGATCGCTCGACGCCGATCCGCGCGCCCGGTGGCGTGCCGGGATGGGTCTGCTGAGCGAAGACCGCAAGAGTGAGGGGCTCGCGCTCGGACTGAGCGTCGCCGACAACCTCACGCTCACCAGGCTCGAGCCGTTCGGACCGACCGCCCTGGTCATCCCGTCGCGGCAGAAGAAGGCCTCGGACGACTGGATCGCGCGGATGCAAATCAAGTGCGGCGGCGCGACGCAGGCCGCGGGAGAGCTGTCGGGCGGGAACCAGCAGAAGATTGCCATCGCCCGCCTGCTCCATCACGACGTCGATATCCTGGTCCTCGACGAACCGACCCGCGGTATCGACGTGGGGAGCAAGGCGCAGATCTACCGGTTGATCGACGAACTGGTCGCCGACACCGGCGGCCGGCCCCCGAAGGCGGTGCTCATGGTGAGCAGCTACCTCCCCGAACTGCTGGGGCTGTGCGACCGCATCGCGGTGATGCACCGCGGGCGCCTCGGCCCGCCCCTGCCGGCCGCGGGGCTGACCGAACACGACCTCATGATGCGGGCCACCACCGGAGCGACGGCATGACGGCGCGGGCGATGCTCGATCGCGCGGGCGTGTTCTTCGGGCTGGTGCTGGTCGCGGCGATCTTCGGCGTGCTGGTCGGCAGCCAGTTCTACGCGCCCGCCAATCTCGAATTGATGGCGCGGCAGACCGCCATCGTCTGCATGGCCGCGCTCGGCATGACGATTGTGATCGCGACCGGTGGTATCGATCTCTCGGTCGGCTCGATGATCGCGCTCACGACGGTCGTGATCGCGCTGATGCTGCGCGCGGAGTTCTCGCCGCTGGTGGCCGCGATGGCGGGCGTCGCCGCGGCGGCGGTCTGCGGCTGCGTCAACGGCATCCTGATCACGCGGCTCAAGGTGGTGCCCTTCATCGTGACACTCGGCACCATGCTGATCGTGCGCGGGGCGGCAAAGGGGCTCGCCGACGAACGGCGCATCGAGGCGCCGATTTCCTGGCTGAACGATCTGCTGCGCTCGCAACGGGGGGGCGTCGGACTGCCCTCGGGCATCTGGGCGGTCTTGGTGCTGGCGCTGCTGGTCGCCGGGATCCTGCGCTACACCCGGTTCGGGCGTCACGTCTTCGCGATTGGCTCGAACGAACGCATGGCCCGCCTCTGCGGGGTCGCCATCGGCCGCACCAAGATCGCCGTCTATACCCTCTCCGCGGCGCTCGTCGGGATGGCCGGGCTCCTGCAGTTTTCCAAGCTATCGGTTGGCGATCCGACGGTGGCGGTCGGCCTCGAGCTCGACATCATCGCCGCGGTCATCATCGGCGGCGGCAGCCTGACGGGCGGCCGCGGCACGGTCGCCGGCACCATCATCGGCGCCGCCATCATGACCATCATTCAGATCGGCTGCTCCCAGAAGGGGCTCGCCAACTGGGTGCAGCAGATCGTCACCGGCGGCATCATCGTCGCCGCGGTGGCGCTCGACCGCGTGCGCTCGACCCGGACCTGAGATTGGCGGTGGGCAGATGAAGATTACCGACCTGGAGATCGTTGACCTGCGGTTCCCGACCTCGCTGACCAGCGACGGCACCGATGCGGTGCACAAGGATCCGGATTACTCGGCCGCCTACGTCATCCTCCACACCGACGAGCCGCTCGAGGGACACGGCTTCACGTTCACGATCGGGCGGGGGAACGAGGTCTGCGCCGAGGCCATCCGCGCCTTCGCGCCGCTGGTGGTCGGCCGCGACGTCGACGAGGTGTTCGCGCATCCGGCGGCGTTCTGGCGGCGGCTCGCCGGCGACTCGCAGCTCCGGTGGCTCGGGCCGGAGAAGGGCGTCATTCACATCTCGATGGCGGCCGTTGTGAACGCCATGTGGGATCTGCACGCCAAGCGCGCCGGCAAGCCGCTGTGGCAGCTGCTCGCCGACATGACGCCCCGGCAGATCGTCAACTGCATCGATTTCCACTACATCACCGACGCGCTGACCCCCGACGAGGCGATCGCAATCCTCGAACGGCAGCACGGCACCAGGGGTGAGCGCGAAGCCATCCTGCGGCGTGACGGCTACCCCGCCTACACCACGTCCGCCGGCTGGATGGGCTACTCCGACGACAAAGTGCGTCGGCTCTGTCGTGAAGCCATCGCGGCAGGCTTCACCCACTTCAAGGTCAAGGTCGGGGCCGAGCCGGCCGACGATGCGCGGCGCGTCGGGCTGGTGCGCGACGAAATCGGTCCCGACCGGCGCCTGATGATCGACGCCAACCAGCGCTGGGACGTCAACGAAGCAATCGAGCGTGTCCGCGAGCTCGCGCGGTTCGATCTGCTCTGGATCGAGGAACCGACCAGCCCCGATGACATCCTCGGACACGCCGCCATCGCGCGGGCGGTGGCCCCGATCGGCGTCGCCACCGGCGAGCACTGTGCGAATCGCGTGCTGTTCAAGCAACTGCTGCAGGCCAACGCGATCGCCTTCTGCCAGATCGACAGCTGCCGCCTGGGCGGCGTCAACGAGAACCTGGCTGTCATCCTCATGGCCGCGAAGTTCGGCATCCCGGTGTGCCCACACGCCGGTGGCGTCGGGCTGTGCGAGCTGGTGCAGCACTTGTCGATGTGGGACTACCTGGCGGTGTCAGGCCGGATGGACGACCGGGTCGCGGAGTTCGTCGATCATCTCCACGAACACTTCGTCGATCCCGTAGTGGTGCGGCGGGGGCGCTACATGGTGCCGGAAGCCCCCGGCTATTCCTCGACAATCAAGCCGGCGTCCCGAGTGGCCTACCGTTATCCGGGGGGCCCGGTCTGGACGGCACTCGCCGGGGAACCATGAAACAATCGAGGGCATGGTTGGGGCGCTGACGCGGCGGAACTTCCTGTCGCTCGATTTCGGCGACCGCGCCGGCGACCCGGATCTCTGGATCCGCGTCCACCGCGTCGCCATGGCCTGCCGCTTCGAGGTGATGCTGTCGTCGGACGACGCCGGCGATATCCCGGCGGCGCGCTCGGCGCTGGACGAGGCCGACGATCTCGAAGCGTTGCTCACGGTCTTCCGGGACACGAGTACGACGTCCGATCTCAATCGGCGTGGCGCGGCCGAGGAGGTTGCGGTCCCGGGACGACTGTTCGCGCTCCTCGCACGCAGCGCCGAACTGCACGCGCGCACCGCTGGAGCGTTCGACGTGACGTCGACGCCGATCAGCCGCTGCTGGGGCTTCCTGAACGGCGAGCGGCGCATGCCGACCGATCAGGAGATCGCGGCCGCCAGCCGGGTGGTCGGCATGCGGCATGTCCGGCTCGACGCGAGCCGCACCAGCGTCCGCTTCGACCGTCCAGGCGTCGAGGTGAACTTCGGCGGCATCGGGAAGGGCTACGCGCTCGATCGGATGGGTGAGCTGCTGCGCGCGCGCGGCGTGCGCCGCGCGCTGCTGTCGGCCGGACACAGCAGCGTCCTCGCGCTCGGCGGCAAGGGGCGCGGCTGGCCGGTCGACCTGCGGCCGCGGCTGGCGAGCCGCCGCGTGGCGCGGCTCTGGATCACGAATGGTGCGGTCGGCACCAGCGGGGCCGGCGAACAGTTCCTCGAGGTCGACGGCCGTCGCTACGGACACGTGCTCGATCCCCGGACGGGGCGCCCGGCCGACGGCGTCCTGGGGGCCAGCGTGATCGCCGGGGACGCAGCCACCGCCGACGCGTTGTCGACGGCGTTTCTCGTCGGCGGACCCGATCTGGCGCAGCGCTACTGCGCGGCCTGGCCGGGTGTCCTCGCCGTCCTCGTGCTCGACCGGCCCGGTGAACCCGCGGAAGTGTTCGGCCACTGCCAAGGCGCGACACTGGAGATGCTGCCATGAACCTCACCCCCGAACAGATGGCGAACGGCCGCCGCAATTTCCTCCGGACCATCGCGGGGGTGCCGGCCGTCGCCGCGCTTGGCGCGGCCTCGATGGTCAACCCGCCCGCCCCGGGTGGCCGAGTCCGCGTCGGCTTCATCGGCGTCGGCGGGCAGGGCCGGGCGCTCCTCACCCGCCTCGATCACAACTACGCGGAGGTCAAGGCCATCGCCGACATCCGCCCCGACTCGCTGGCGGCGGCCGCCGAGGTGCTCAAGAGAAAGAACCAGCCGGCCGCGACGCACTACACCGAATTCAAGGACATGCTCGAGCACGAGGACATCGAGGCAATCATCACCGCCCCGCCCCTCTGGATGCACGCCGACATCGCCACCGCCTGCCTCAATGCCGGCAAACACGTCCTCTGCGAAAAGATGATGGCGAAAACGCGCGACGGCTACAACGCCATGACGGACGCGGCGGTCAAGAACGGCCGCATCCTCGAGATCGGCTACCAGCGCAATTACAGCCCGCTCTACCGCACGGCCTACGAAGGGGTGATGAAGACGGGCGTGCTCGGCGAGATTTACCACACGCGACTGGTGTGGGCGCGCAACGGCAACTGGCGCCGGAACGTCAATCCGCCCTCGCACGATTTCGACCCGTCGAAGTGGGGATATCCGACGTGGGAACACCTCAGTAACTGGCGCCTCTACTGGCGCTACTCCGAAGGGCTCTTCGCGGAACTCGGCAGCCACCAGGTCAACGCCGCCAACTGGTTCCTCGGCGCCGTGCCGGAGCGCATCCAGGCGATGGGCGGCATCTATCGCTTCAAGGACGGGCGCGAGGTCCCGGACCACGTCTACGCGACGTTCCACTACCCGGGCGGGCTGACGGGCACGTTCGAGTCCGGGGAGTCGAACGCCTTCGAGGAACGCTACGAAGCGTTCTACGGCACGAAAGGCACGCTCATCATCCGCAACGAAAACGAGGCGATGCTGTTTGACGAAGCGGGCGGTGCCGCCAAGTCGCCCACCGCCGTCGAAGTCGCGCCGAAGGGCCCGGGAGCCCTCCTCGAAACGTCGGAGACCAAGCCGAAAAAGCCCGGCGCAGGCGCGGCGAAAACGCCGGCTCCGGCGGCCACCGTTGGGGCGGCGGCGATCTCGCCCAGCACCTACGAGATCAACGCGTTCTGCTCGTCCATCCGGTCCCAGACGCCGCTCAACTGCGGCCCCGAGAAGGCGTCGCATTCCGCCAGCTGGACGATCGCCGCCAACGAGGCGCTGAAGTCGGGCGCCACCACCCGTATTCTCTGATCTGGTGACCGCCTCCTCCTATCCTCGCGTGGCGTCGTTCAAAACGGCGGCCGCGTTCCGCGCGCATCTCCGCGCGTGCGGGACGGCGCTCGAGTTCGACGATGCGCTGGAGAGCGGCGCTGCCTCGCCGCTGGCGCGCCCGTTTGAACTGGACGGGATCCGCGTCGGTAACCGCTTCTGCATTCTGCCGATGGAGGGCTGGGACGGCACGGCCGACGGCGAGCCGAGCGAGTTGACGCGACGGCGGTGGGAGCGCTTCGGCATCAGCGGCGCGAAACTGGTGTGGGGTGGCGAGGCGGTCGCCGTCCAGCATGACGGCCGCGCCAACCCCCACCAGTTGGTGATGACCGGGCGCACGCAGCCGGCGATCGCGGGTCTGCGCGAGGCGCTGGTGGCGGCGCACCGCGAGCGCTACGGCGCGAACGCCGACGGCGACCTCTTCGCTGGGCTGCAGCTGACCCACTCCGGGCGCTACGCGCGTCCCACCGCACATGCCGTGCCGGAGCCGCTGACCGCGTACGTCCATCCCCATCTCGACCGCCGCTTCCCAGCCGGCGTGCGGCTGCTGACCGACGACGACCTCGATCGGCTGGTCGAGCGCTTCATCGAGGCGGCCCGCCTGGCGTGGGACGCCGGGTTCGCGTTCGTCGACGTCAAACATTGCCACGGCTACCTGGGACACGAGCTGCTGAGCGCCCGGCAGCGGCCCGGACGCTACGGCGGCTCCCTTGAGAACCGCACGCGGTTCCTCCGCGCGATCGCCGAAGGCGTTCGCGCCACCGTGCCAGGCTTGCGCCTGGTGGTTCGATTGTCCGCATTCGACATGGTGCCGTTCAGGAAGAGCGCGTCGGGCGTCGGCGAGCCGGAGGAATCTGGTTCCGCCTACGGCTCCGCGTTCGGCTTCCTCGACAGCCGCGCCGAAGACCTCGACGCCGCGCTGGCCGACGCGCGCGCGCTGCTCTCGCTGTTCGAAGGTTTCGGCGTCCGCTGGGTATGCCTCACCGCCGGCAGCCCGTACTACAACCCGCACATGCAGCGTCCGGCGCTGTTCCCGCCGAGCGACGGTTACCTGCCGCCCGAAGATCCGCTGGTCGGAGTGGCGCGCCAGATCGCGGCGACGGCGAGCCTGAAGAAGGACTTCCCGGGTTTGGCGATCGTCGGGTCGGCCTACAGCTACCTGCAGGAGTGGCTGCCGAACGTCGCGCAGCACGCCGTCCGCGAGGGCATGACCGACTTCGTCGGGCTGGGACGGATGGTGCTGTCGTACCCGGAGCTGCCGGCCGATGTCCTGTCGGGCCGGCCGCTGCAGCGCAAGCAGATCTGCCGTACCTTCAGCGACTGCACCACCGGCCCGCGCCTCGGCCTGGTGTCAGGCTGCTTCCCGCTCGATCCGTTCTACGTGAAGCACCCGGATCACGAGAAGCTCAAGGCGTCCAAAGGCACGGCATAGCCGGAACGGTCACCGGCGGAGCTGCCCACTGGCACGGTGCGCTCTGAGATTCGATGCGTCCTGGCCGCAGATGACGCGCGGATCTGCGCCGTGATCGCGAGCAGTGCACCGGCAAGGGCCAGGCAGCCGGCCATGACGAACACCTGCCGCCACACCCGCCAGGCACCGCGTTCCGCGGAGTTGTGATTCAGCATCCCGAACCACAGCAGCAGCGCGACGAAGCCGCCGATCAGCGCCAGGGCCAGCCGGGGCCATTGCAACTGCCATAGCAACAGCCCGACGAACGGGCTGATCAGGCCGATGGTGAACAGTACCGAAAGCGACGCCATGAAGGCGCGCACTCCGCTGGGGCTGAGCGACGACACGTAGAGGCTCCCCGCCGTCATGACCACGATGGTGGCCGCGTACCACTCGTTGAGGTGAATGCCCCGGTCCGGCGCCGGGATCAGCAGTCGCGGCAGGCCCAAGCCCAGCAACGCCGCCAGGCCCAGCGCGGTAGCGGCCTTGATCGTCCACTGCTGCCACGACGCCATCGGCAGCAGCGCCTGCGATTCCAGCGTGCCGAACTGGCGTTCCTCGGCACTCGCCATCGATCCAATCAACAGCGCCACGAGGCCGCTATAAAGGACCGTTCCGACGGTGAGCAGGTCCTCGTGCGGGGGCCCGAACCTCGTACCAAGACGCACCCACAGGAGTACATAGATGACGACGACGACAAGGGTGAGTTGCTGCAGGCCAAGCTCCTTCTTGATGAGGAGCCAGACCGCGTGACGCCGGCGCGGCTCGCGCACGCGCGTCCTCGCCAGGAACGGGAGCTGAAGCTGGGCACCCCGGCCGTCGATCGCTTCCAGTCGGGTGAAGGTCCGCCACAGGACAACCGCGGCGATAAGTGCCAGTCCCAGCAGTGTTCGCACGAGTGACGTCCACTTGAGAGAGGCGGGACCCAGCAGGTCGACCGCGATCCCCACCAGTCCGGCCAGGGAGAGGGACAGCACCGCACCAGCCAGCGGATTTCTGGTCAGCATGGTCAGCAGCGGTGCGACGGTGAGACTCCACACGCCGATCAACGCGACCATGGCCACGCCGGAGACCACGGGCGGATACAGTCTCCCTGCGAGGACGACCCCGCCCAGCGTCAGGAGCATTCCCGCCAGCAGCCCGAGTTTGACTGCCAGAATCCGAGTACGGGCGATCGGTAGCGCGAGGAGCTGGGACAGCGTGCCATGCGAGTACTCGTGGCCGATGGCCGTGGCGCCGAGCACCAGGCAGCCCGTCATATAGGCCATGAACCCCAGCGCCCGTGCGGACTCGTAATTCGTCACCGCGCCGACGCCAACGGCCGCCAGCGACAGCAGCCAGGTCGGCAGTAATGCGCGCACTTCCTTGGCGACGCCTGGCGACATTCCGAAGGTGAGGCTCATAGGATCGCAACCTCCTGCTGCAAGGTGGCGACAAAGATCTCCTCGAGCGTCAGGGCCTCGATGGTCAGGGCCTCTGGCGAGCGCGCCTTGAGGCGGGCGAGGACGTCGGCGGCGTTGCCGTTGACGACGACCTCGAGGTCGCGTGCCCCCTTGCGGAGGACGCGCGTACCGGGCAGATCCAGGTGGCCTGGCTCGGCGGCGAACCGGGCGTAGATCTTCTGGTAACGCTCGCGCGCGGCGTCGGCGGCCAGTGACAGTACCGCGCGG
>JBKJRJ010000146.1:0-9492 GCA_046594705.1 Vicinamibacterales bacterium | reverse complement strand
CGAGGATCACGCCGCGGGTCGTCTGTTCGAGGTCGGCCTCGGCCTGCGCGATCGAAGCCGCGACGCCGGCGACTCTGGCGGCGCGCCGGCCCGGCGGCTCGAACCGTTGGAAGACGCCGAGATCGAGGTCTACCGTGCCGGCCCCGCTGCCACGTCGGCGACCGATGGCCCCTTCGAGCTCGGGGTTGAAGGGACGGACGTTCGCGCCGGCCATCCGCGCGCGTGCTTCAACCGTACCGAGGCGCGCGCTGACCACGCGGGGAGCCTGATCGCGGGCGCGCGCGATCACGTCCGAAAGAGTGAGCGCCTGTGCCGCTGCGCTGGCCGGCCAAAAGAAGGCCGCGCACGCGGCAAGGATCCAAGCCTTGCGCATGAGTACTCCGCCGCTCCGGCCTGACCGGAGCCTGCTGACTGACTGAATGAAGGAGGGGAAGGGTCTTAGCGGGATGACGCTTTGGGCACGTGCAGGATGTCGCGAACCTGCGGGTCGTCAGAAGAAGGCTGCAGCAAGCATGTCCTGCGGCCGGGAATAACCTGGCCCGGGGCAGAGACCGTGCTGCCGTTCTGCACCACAGGCTGGGTACAACAGGCGCAGCGGACACATACGGAACAGCTGTTCTGATGGCCCGTCGCCGATTCGACAAGGGGACACGACTCCGGCCGCACCATTTCCGCCAGTCCGCTTACTTCGAGGACGAGCAGGGCGATCGCGAGGGTGAGGAGAAGCCGCTTCACTGCGCACCGTTATACCACGGCGTTTGACGCGGGCACCGGCGGCGCCGCGTGGGGGAACAGCGAGACATCCCGCGTCATGGAGGGCGAGCTCAACCGCGGCAGCGCCTCGTGGTCGCCTGACGTCGCTTGATTTGCGGCGATACTGGTGGCGATGATCGACGATGCTGCGACGGCGGACTGCCTCACGGGGGGCGGCGACACGGGCGCGATGATGCGGCGCATCGACTGGTCCCGGACGCCGGTGGGGCCAGTGTCCACGTGGTCGCAGCCCCTGCGGAGTATGGTGGGCCTGGTCCTTCGTAACCGGTTTCCACTCTGCATGTGGTGGGGACCGGAACTGGTCCAGTTCTACAACGATCCCTTCGTTCCGATCCTCGGGTCGAAACATCCGGACGCGATGGGTCAGTCGGGGAGCGCCTGCTGGGCCGAAATCTGGCCGACGATCGGCCCCATGATCGAAGGCCCAATGGCCGGGGAGCCGGCCACTGGGAGCGAGGACCTCTCGCTCTTGATCCATCGCAACGGCTTTTTCGAAGAGACGCACTTCCGGGTGGCCTATAGTCCGGTGCCCGACGAAAGCGTGGCCGCCACCGGGATTGGCGGCGTGTTGGCGACCGTGTCGGAAACAACCGCGCGGGTCCAGTCCGACCGGCAGTTGCGGATGTCGCGGAGCCTGGCGATCGGCGCCGCCGAGGCGAGATCGGAACGGGAGTGCTGCGAGCGCGCGGCGGCCACGCTGGCCGAGAATCCCGCGGATCTGCCGTTCTCGATCTTCTACCTGCTCGATGGTGACACCCGCGCCGTGCGTGCCGCGACCTCAGGATTCGCCGCGGACCCCGGCGCGGCGGCACCCGCCGTCATCGAGTTCGGAAGCGACGGTGACCAGGCGCCCTGGCCTCTGTCGGCGGTCATCACCGATCGCCGCATGGCCATCGTCGAGGGGCTCCTGGTCCGCGCCGGTGCGCTGCCGGCCGGTCCGTGGGCCGAGCCACCGCGCTCCGCCATTGTGCTGCCACTCGCCGCGCCCGACCAGGACCGCGCCTACGGCGTGATGATCGCGGGAATCAGTCCGCATCGGCAGTTGGACGAGGGCTACCAGAGCCTGTTCGAGCTGGCCGCCGGGCAGGTCGTCTCCGCGATCCGCAATGCCCGCGCCTATCAGGAGGCGCGCCGGCGCGTCGACGCCCTCGCGCAGATCGACCGCGCGAAGACCGCCTTTTTCTCCAACGTCAGCCACGAGTTCCGCACGCCGCTTGCCCTCATGCTGGGCCCCCTCGAAGACGCCCTGGCCTCGAGCGGCCGGGCGCTCAATGGTGATGCGCTGGAGATGACCCACCGCAACGCGCTTCGCCTGCTCAAGCTGGTGAACTCGTTGCTCGATTTCGCGCGCATGGAATCCGGACGGGTCGACGCGTCGTTCCAGGCCACTGACCTGGCGCGGCTGACCGTCGATCTCGCGAGCCAGTTCCAATCCGTGATGGAGAAAGGCGGCTTGCGTCTCGTCATCGATGCGCCGCCGCTCGCGGCCCCGGCCTTTGTCGATCGTGACATGTGGGAGAAGATTGTCCTCAACCTGCTCTCGAATGCGTTCAAGCACACGTTTGAAGGAGAGGTCGCGGTCACGCTTGCGGCGCTCGGGGAGGAGATCCAGCTGACGGTTCACGACAGTGGCGCCGGTATTCCGGAGGACGAGCTGCCGCGCATCTTCGACCGCTTCCATCGCGTGCGCGGCGCCCGGTCCCGTAGCCACGAAGGCACCGGCATCGGCCTGGCGCTGGTCAAGGACCTGGTGGCGCTCCATGGCGGCCGCATCGAGGCCGAAAGCTCGCTCGAGTCGGGGACCTCCTTCCGAGTGTCGATCCCGGTGGGGTCCGCGCACTTGCCCGCCGAGCGGATCGGCGCCCGCTCGCTGCCCACCACGGCGGTCGGGTCGGCCGCATTCGTCAACGACGCGCTGTCGTGGCTGCCGATCAGCGTGGCGTCCGATGCCGAGACGGGAGACTCCGGAAGGTCGGGGCGCGGCTATCTTCTGCTGGCCGACGACAACGCCGACATGCGTGAATATTTGCGGCGGCTGCTGTCGGCGAGCTGGACGGTTGAGGCTGTGGACAACGGCCAGGAAGCCCTTGAGGCCGTCCGGCGGCAACGCCCCGATCTGCTCGTCGCCGACGTGATGATGCCCGGACTGGACGGCCTGGAGTTGACCCGCGCGCTGCGCGCCGACCCCCTCACCACCGGGCTGCCGATCATCCTGCTGTCGGCCCGCACCGGCGAGGAGGCCACCTCCGAGGGGCTGGCGGTCGGGGCGAACGATTACATCGTGAAGCCCTTCTCCGCGCGCGAACTGGTGGCCCGGGTGCGGGTGCAGTTGGAAATCGCCCGATCGCAGGCCAGCGAGCGCGCGCACGAGGTTGCCCGGCTCATGGCAGAGCAGGCCCGCGAGGTGACCGCGGCGACCAGCCGTGCCAAGGACGAGTTCCTCGCCATTCTCGGGCACGAGTTGCGCAATCCTCTCGCCCCGATCTTGTCCGCCCTCGAGCTGATGACTCTGCGCGGCGATACCGGCGCGCCGCGGGAACGGGCCGTGATCGAGCGGCAGGTCAGGCACCTCGTCGCCCTGGTGGACGATCTGCTCGACGTCTCGAGGATTGCGGGTGGGAAGATTTCGCTCCACACCCACACCGTGGCGGTCGACGAAGTGATGGCGAGCGCCGGGGAGATGGCCCACCCGTTGATCGAGCAGCGCGGGCATCGACTGATCGTCGAGGTGCGCCGGGCCGGGTTGCTGGTGGAAGCCGATCCCCCCAGGCTGGCACAGGCGCTGGCGAATCTTCTCACCAACGCCGCGAAGTTCACCGCGCCGGGGGGCACCATCACCCTGTCCGTCGACCTGGAAGGCGACCTGGTGGTCCTTCGGGTGCACGACACCGGGATTGGCATCTCGCCGGAGCTGCTGCCGCGCGTGTTCGAAGCCTTCGCGCAGCACGTGCAGGCATCCGATCGCGCGACGGGAGGATTGGGCCTCGGCCTCACCATCGTGAACAGCCTGGTCGCTCTGCACGGCGGCTCGGTCACCGCGCAGAGCGCGGGTATCGGCACCGGATCCGAGTTCGTCGTCCGCCTGCCGGCAGTCATGAGCGGCCGGCCGCCGGCCCTGGCGTCGCCAACCCTCCCACACACCGTTGATGAGGGATCCGCTCCGCTACGCGTGCTGGTGGTGGATGACAACCAGGATGCGGCTATGCTGCTGTCCGAGGTGATCCTGATGAAGAACTACGAGGTGGTGGTGGCGCACGACGGCCCCACGGCCCTCGAGGCCTGCGGCACCCTCGCACCCCACGTCGCGTTTCTCGACATCGGATTGCCGGTGATGGACGGCTACGTTCTCGGAGGACACCTGCGGGCGCGCTACGGACCTTCCATCAAATTGATTGCCGTCACCGGCTACGCGGAGGAGAAAGACCGCCGGCGCTCCAAGGAGGCGGGCTTCGACGAGCACCTGGCCAAGCCAGTCGACATCGAACGGATCTGGCAGGTGCTGGCTGCGCACACTCCCACATAGCAGAGTTCATTGCCCGGCGCGGCCGAGTATTGAGTGCTCAAGGTAAATGAGTGCAACTGACGCGCCGTTGATACGTCAGCCCCGCGTCTGCTGGGCCGTCGCGAACTGTTCGAGCAGGGCGTCGGTCTGCTCGAGCGAGATGCAGCCGTCGGTGATGCTTTGCCCGTAGACCGCCGTTCGCCCCGCCACATAATCCTGGCGCCCCGCGACCAGGTGACTCTCGAGCATGGCGCCGAAGATCTGTCGCGAGCCGGCAGCCACCTGGCGGCAGATGGCCGTTGCCACCTCCGCCTGGCGCTGCGGGTCCTTCATGCTGTTGCCGTGGGAGCAATCGATCATCAGGCTCTGGCCCAGCCCCTTGGCGCCGAGCAGCGCGCAGGCCTGGCTGACGTGCTCGGCCTCGTAGTTCGGACCGGTCTGCGTGCCTCCGCGCAGGATCACGTGGCAGGTGTCGTTGCCGGTGGTGTGAAAGATCGCACTGACGCCCTGCTTCGTGACCGAGGGGAACCAGTGGGATGAACGCGCCGTCAGGACCGCATCGACCGCGGTCACCAGGCTGCCGTCCGTACCGTTCTTGAATCCCACCGGCATCGACAGGCCCGACGCCAGCTCGCGGTGCACCTGGCTCTCCGTCGTGCGCGCGCCGATGGCAACCCACGACGTCAGGTCCGCGATGTGTTGAGGGATCTGGGTATCGAGGAATTCCGAGCCCGTCGGCAGTCCCAGCTGGTTGACGTCGAGCAGGAGCTGGCGCGCCATCCGCAGTCCCTTGTTGATGTGGAAGGTCTCGTCAAGGTCGGGATCGTTGATGAGCCCCTTCCATCCGACGGTCGTGCGCGGCTTTTCGAAGTAGGTCCGCATGACGACGATCAGATGGCCCGCGTAGCGCTCGGCCAGAGGGGCCAGCCGTGTCGCGTATTCGAGGGCCGCGGTGGTGTCGTGGATGGAGCACGGACCAGCGATGATCACGAGGCGCGGGTCCCGTCCCTTGACGGCGTCGGCGACCGCCAGCCGGGTATTGGAGACGACGTTGGAGGCGCGTTCGCCGAGCGGAATTTCTTCGAGCAGGATGGCCGGCGGGATGAGCGGACGCACCTGCGTGATGCGCAGGTCGTCGGTTTGGCGGAGCATGGCCCCGATTATCCGCGATCCACCGTCTTCCATCCAGACCCCCCGCCGCCGGTGCGGCGGGAAGGTGAAGGCCACACCACGGGGCCGGCTTCAGGCCATGGGATTGGACCCTGGGTTGGGATGCGGCGCAGGACTGGGCGAGGGCGCCGGATTTGGTTGAGGTGCCGGGCTCGGCGTGGGGCTCGGCGAGGACGTGGGCGAGTTGGCGTCGTTCATAACCGACGCTGTTACACACCGCGTGCCAGCGGCGACCTCATCGGTCCTCGTCCCGCTACTTTGCCGGATAGCCGGCGACTGCCTTCACTTCGTCGATCTGCGCGGTGTGCCGGGCCGCATGACCAGTCAGCAGCAAGATTAGTCCGCGGCGCCGGCAGACGCTTGCCACGCCAGCCACGCGACCACTGCGTAACGCGCGGCCTTACCGATCACCACGGCGACGGAAAACCGCGCGAAGGGCATCGCGGCGGCGCCCGCGATCACCACGAGCGCGTCTCCGATCAGCGGCACCCACGACAGCAGCATCGCGGGAGCGCCGTATCGCGCGACCAGTCGCACCGCCTGCTGCTGGAACCGTCCACCCCTGGCGCCGGCGCCGGTCGCGCGTGCGGCCGCGCGCGCCAGCCCATAGGTGGTGCAGGCGCCCAGGTAGTTACCGAGGGTGGCGATGAGGACGGGAAGAACCCACTCGCGCCGTTGATAGACCAGCGCGGCGAGCGGCGCCTCCGATGAGAGCGGCAGGATCGTGGCCGCCAGGAAGCTCCACGCAAAGAGCACCGTGTAGGCCGTGACGGCCGATGGCATCACAACGGCTGGTCGCTTCTAGTGAACGACGAGGAATGAACCGTCGCGCCGCGCGATCGCGGAAACCAGGCCCCAGACCGGCACGGCGCCGGCATTCGACTGCGATGCCAGACGCTCCCCGCGCCGGTTGCGCAGCTCCCAGGCGAGCGTGCCGCCGCGCGCCCACGCGGTGCCCTCGGTCCAGGCGATCAACCGATCCCCCGCCGCGTTGACAGCAACCGCGGGATGCTTGCGGATTGCGTGTCCGTCCACGGCGGTCACGGCGCCCGCCATGCGGGTCTCGGAATTCAGCACGGCCGAAAAAATCTGCTGCTGGGTCTCCCAGGCGGCGACGATGCCGTCGGGTCCAGGCGCCATGGCGAACGTCGTCATCGGGCAGGCGGCCAGCTCCCAGGCCTGCAGGCGAACAGGGGTTGCGGGAGCTCCGGCGCCAATCGTCATCCACATCGCATCGCGGTGAAGCATGGACCCCGCGGCGCGGTAGAGAATCTGCAGGCGTCCGCTCCCGTCCGCCAGCGTCTCCATGCCGCAGCAGCCGCACGCGCCGCCGTCGATGGCGTACGGCTTCTCTTGCGCGAACGCCGCGCCATCGTCCGCGGAGGTGGCGACGTAAAGGCGACGGTGGGGCTCGCCTGGTTCGAGACCGGCGGCATGCCACACCACGTGCACGCGGCCGAGGGGGTCGGCCGCGATCGAGCCGCCGCCGTCCAGATGCTTGATGTGGCTGCCGATCGGCCGCTGGGCCTCGAAGGCGCGTGTTCCCTGGGCCAGCCGCGCGTACCACATCGGCGTCAGCGCCTCGCCGTCCTGCTCGACGGGCTTCGACCCGTTCCAGGCGACGTGGACCCAACCGTTGCGGCCGATGGCGATCTGCCCGCCGCGCACCGAGCCGGCCGCGATCGCCGTTCCGGGCTGGCTATTGATCTGCAGGGGAGGCGAGAAGTCCGCCGCGCCCGCCTTGCGCTGAACGTAGAAGAGATTGCCCGCGCGGGGTTCGCCCTTGAAGTAGATGAGGTGCATCGTGCCGGCGGCGTCAACGAGCGACTGCGGCTGAATGCCGCCGCCAGGCGTTGCCGCGATCTCGACAACCGGGACGGCCGATACACCGGAGCCGACTCCAGTGAGAGCGAGCGCGAGCGTGGCGGCGGTGGCGGCGAGATGTCGCATGGTCACGGCCTACCTCGTCCCCGCCGTCAGGCGCGCGACCGCGGTGCGCACGACCGACCCGTTGTCGCGATCGACCCATGCGAAGACGAGTTCGCCGCCGTGCAGCGCCATCCGCGGGTAGCCGCTCGAGCGGCTGTTGGCGAGGTTCGCCACCGTGATCGGTGCCGATACCTGGCCGCCAGGCTGGACCCGCTTGACGCGGAACTCAGCGCGATTGGCCGTAAGGTCGATGTAGCCCGCGGCGGCCGAGCCATCCGGCAGCAGTTCGATGTCCACCCGACCGAGCGAGCCCTCCTGGTCGAGCCGGACGGGAGCGCCGAACGTTCGACCGCCGTCCCTCGAGAACGCCGCCAGTGACTTGGCATTGCCGTCCTTGGCCTGGAACCAGGCGATCGCCACGTCACGGCCGCGCGCGCTGAGCGCCGGACCGTTGACCGGACACGCCGGAAACTGCCAGCCCTCGGCAGCCACGGCCGCGGGTTTGGTCCATTTCGCCTGCGCCATCCGCGTCACGTAAATGTCTCGCACATCACCCTGGGCGCGATCCCGATACGCGACAATCGGCCCGTCGGCGGTGACCGACACGGCGGTGGGGCAGCACTCACACGTGCGCAGGTCGAGCGCCGTGTCGGCGGTCTGCTTCCAGTCGCGGCCGAAACTCGCGAAGCGGAGCGACATGTCGCCCGAGCCGTGATCGCCGCCCGGGCTGCCGTGGCCACCCTTCATGTTCCGTCCGTCCAGCCACACCAACCCGAGCCCGCCCCCGGGCATCTGGAACAGCGAGGCGAAGCCGTGCTCCGTCTGGGTGCCGTCGTGATGCGGCGAGAAGGACGCCGCCCACGTCTTGCCCTCGTCTTTCGAATACGACAGGCGCACGTCGTAGGCGTAGGTCCCGGGCCCGCTGCGCTGCAACCAGTGCGCGGCAAGCGTGCCGTCGGCGAGGCGCATCACGGATGGCACGTCAGCCCAGTTGACGAACCAGTCGGCGCCCGATGCGACGACCTTCGGGGCGGACCAGCCGTCCGCTGTGCGCTCGGCGTATTTCAAGGTGGCGCGGTCGGGAGCGCTCTCCACCCAGCTCATGAGCACACCGCGCGGTGAGAGAGACAGTTGAGGCTGCGCGCTGCCCGGACCCGCCGGCGACGGCAACACCTCCACGCGGGGCGCCCAATCCGTCGTGGCCGCGGACCGAGGGGCGACCTGGCCGCCAAGGCTCGCGACGGCGATGAGGAAAACGGCGGCAGCTGTGCGCATGGGCAGAATGATACTCGACGCCTAGGGCAGTCCGAGGTGGCGTAGGGGTACTGGTCGTGCCCGAGCCACTCGAGGGGATCAACTGCGCACGGGATGAAGTGATCTGACAGAATCGATCAGAAGATGGCCTCTAGGCAGAACGTGGACCGGTTGGCGGCCGAGCGCCCGCGCTTCGTCAGCTTCGTGAGCGCACGCATCAGCGACCGCGCCGCGGCGGAGGACATCGTCCAGACCGCGTTCGGCCAGGCCGTGCAGGACTCCCACGACCTCAAGGGCGCGGACCTTGCGCGGTGGTTTTATCGCGTGCTCCGCAACGCCATTGTCGATCGGCACAGGCGGGTTGTGGCGGAGAGTCGGGGGGTGGAACAGTGGCAGGCGGATCCCACGACGCAGACCGTTGCCGCCGAGCCGCGCGCGGTCTGCGGGTGCGTGAGGTCGGCGCTGCAGGGGCTGAACCCGACACAGCGATCGGTGCTCGAGGCCGTCGAGCTGGGCGGACTGAAGCCCGCCGCCTACGGCCATCGGGAGGGCATCTCGGCCGGCAACGCGGCGGTTCGCCTGCACCGGGCTCGGCGGAAACTGGCGGAGCGATTGAGGAGCATCTGCGGAACCTGCACGCTGGACGGCTGCGCCGATTGCGATTGCGGGCACAAGGCCTCGTATGGAGCACTGTAAGGATCCGCGGCCTGGGGCGTTAGCACTGGTGAGGGAGCGACACCCTCGCTGGAGGCCTTGAAGATGACAGAACAACCGTCCGCCGGGTGCTGCGGAGGCGATACCAATCAGACCCCACAGGCTGCGTCGGCCACCGCCAACGTGATCGATCCGGTCTGCGGCATGAC
>JBKJRJ010000090.1:0-3137 GCA_046594705.1 Vicinamibacterales bacterium | reverse complement strand
ACTACACGCTAAAACTTGTCCCGCACCCGCAACTGCTCTTGGCATTGGGGTTGTTGAAGATGAATCCCTTGCTGACGAGACCCGTGTCGTAATCGAGGGTCGTGCCGTCGAGGAACTTGAAGCTCTTGTGATCGACGAACACGCGAGCCCCGTCCGGGCCGTCGAAGGTGTGGTCTCCCTCGCGCGGCGCTGCCTCCCAGGCGAACGTATAGCTCAAGCCGGAGCAGCCACCCGCCTTGATGGCAATGCGAAGACCCCCCGCGGGGATGCCATTTTTTGCAGTCATCTTGAGGATGAGCTTTCCGGCGTTGTCGCTAATCTGAAGCATGGTTCCCTGCCGGCCTGTATCTACGACCAGAAGGGTCCTATATTACTTCCGAACGCCGGCACGATCAAGCTCTTAGTAGCGCGGCATCGAGGGGTCTATCTCGTTGATCCAGCTGAGGATACCGCCGGTCAAGTTGAACGTCCTGGCGTAACCCTTCTCGCGGAGCAGGACGACGGCCCGCTCGCTGCGCCCACCCGACTTGCAATAAACGACGATCTCGGCGGCCGGGTCCACTTCGGCGAGGCGGCGTGGCAGCTCACCGAGTGGGATGAGCCGGGAGCCCGGTAGCCGGCAGATGGCCGCCTCCGACGGTTCGCGCACGTCGAGGATCAGCGGCGGCTGACCGGCATCCAGCCGGGTCTTGAGCTCGCGGACCGACAGCGAAGGCTGGGCGCCGGACCGTACGTCGCAGGACGCGGCGGATGCCCGGAGTGACGTGATCGTCGGGCGAACCCCGCACACCGGGCAGTCGGGATCCTTTGGCAGCTTCAACTCGCGGAACCGCATCTTCAGCGCGTCGTAGACCAGGAAGCGGCCGATCAACGGATCGCCGATCCCCAGGATCAGCTTCAGCGCCTCCGTCGCCTGGATCGTGCCGATGACGCCGGGCAGCACGCCGAGGACGCCGGCTTCGGCGCAGCTGGGCACCAGGCCGGCCGGCGGCGGTTCGGGATGCAGGCATCGATAGCAGGGCCCGCCAGGCGCCGCAAACACCGACGCCTGACCCTCGAAGCGGAAGATACTGCCCCACGCGTTCGGCCGGCCGTACATCACGCAGGCGTCGTTCACCAGGTACCGCGCCGGAAAATTGTCGGTCCCGTCGACCACGACATCGAACGCCTCGACCAAGGCCTTGGCGTTGGCGACTGAAAAATGCGCGTCGAACGCCTCAACGCGAACCTCGGGATTCAGCGCCTCGATCCGCGCCTGCGCCGATTCGAGTTTCGACCGTCCCACGTCGGGCGTGCCGTGGATGATCTGCCGCTGCAGGTTGCTGAAGTCCACGACGTCGAAGTCGACGATGCCCAGGGTGCCGACGCCGGCGGCCGCGAGATAGAGCGCCGCCGGCGATCCCAGGCCGCCGGCGCCGACGCACAGCACGCGCGCCAGCTTGAGCCGCCGCTGTCCTTCTTCACCCACCTCGGGGAGCAGCAGGTGGCGACTATATCGTTCGCGCTCGCGCGGCGTGAGATCCATGCGTCGATTCTATTCCGCGCAGTCCACGTAGGTCCGCGCAGTCCCTTGAGGTTGCGGCACCTTTCGCCTAAACTTCGTGCAGGTGTCCATCTCCCTGATTCTGCTCGCGGTGTTCGCCGCGATCGCGGCCGCGGCAGCCGCCTGGACGCTGGCGTCCGAGCGCCGCGCGCGCGATCTGAGGCAGTCGCTGGATACCGCCACCGGGGCGCTGGCGGGCGCGCGCGAGCAACTGGCGGCGTCGCAGCAGGCCGCCGCCGGACTGCGCGCGTCGCTCGAGGCCGAGCAGCGCGGTGCGGCCGAGAAACTGGCCGTCCTGCAGCACGCCCGCGAGTCGCTCAAGGACACCTTCGCCTCGGTGTCGGCCGACCTGATGGCGCAGAACAACACCAGGTTTCTCGACCTGGCGCGCGAGAAGCTCGGAGAGTTCCAGCACGCCGCGGCCGGGGATCTCGCGGGGCGCCAGAAGGCAATCGCCGACCTGGTGCAGCCGTTGCGCGAATCGCTGACCAAGGTCGACGCCAAGTTGAACGAGGTCGATCGCGATCGCGCGACCTCCCACGGCGTGCTCGCCGAACAGCTGCGCTCGCTGACCCACGCGCAGCTCGCGCTGCAGTCGGAAACCGGCAAGCTGGCGCGGGCGCTGCGCTCGCCCAACGTGCGCGGCCAGTGGGGGGAGATGCAGCTCCGCCGCGTCCTCGAGGCGGCCGGCATGCTCGAAGGCAGCCATTTCGAGATCAAGGAAAGCATCCAGGGCGACGGCGGCCGTCTCACGCCCGACGTCATCATCACGCTGCCGGGCGGCAAGAACGTGGTGGTCGACGCCAAGGTCGCGCTCAGCGCGTTTCTCGACGCCACCGAGTGCGAGGACGATGGCGCCCGCGACGGCAAGCTGAAGGACCACGCGCGCCAGGTGAAAGACCACGTCGTCCGGCTGGCCAACAAGGGCTACTGGGCGCACTTCCAGCCGGCCCCCGACATCGTCGTCATGTTCGTGCCCGGCGAGGCGCTGCTGAGCGCCGCGCTGCAGCACGACCCGGGGCTGCTCGAATTCAGCATGAGCAGGGGGGTCATGCTGGCAAGCCCGCTCACCCTGATCGCCCTGTTACGCGCGATCGCCTACGGCTGGCAGCAGGAGAAGATCGCCCGGAACGCGATGGAGATCAGCGAGCTCGGCCGCCACCTCTACGACCGGATCGCCAAGCTGGCGGAGCACTTCGAGAACGTGGGCAAGAGCCTGGCGAAAGCGGTGACTGCCTACAACGGGGCGGTCGGCACGCTCGAAACGCGCGTGCTGGTCACGGCACGGCGGCTGAAGGACAAGGGCATCACGGCCGCGGAGGAGCTTCCGGATCTCGAAACCATCGACCAGGTCCCGCGCGCGCTCGGGGCGCCGCAACTCACCGGCCTGTTCGATGAGGCGGCCGAAACGGTGGAGAAAGGTTCGTAGACACCACCAGCTACTTGATCGCCGCCGTCAGCGTCACCCGCGAGCGCACTTCAATCTCGCCGCCTTCGAGCGGCACGGCGCTCTGCGCCGACTCCGCCTTCATCATCGCCATCCCCATCGGCCGCACGATGTCGTTCATGTCGCGCTGCTCTTCGATTCGGATGA
>JBKJRJ010000562.1:0-6218 GCA_046594705.1 Vicinamibacterales bacterium | reverse complement strand
GGCATCAGCTGGATCATCAACACGGTGACCAGCCGTTCCGCCGGATCGACGCGATAGGTCGTGCCGTAGGCGCCGCCCCAGCCGAATCCGCCGACGCTGTTCATGCCGCTGGCGCCGTACTGGTCGGTCGTCTCGAAGCCCAGCCCGAACCCCAACCCCGTCGTCGAGTACAGCGTGCGCACCTGGTTCGTCGTCATCAGCCCGACCGCGTGGGGCGAGAGGATGCGCACCCCATCCAGCGTGCCGCCGAGGCGAATCATTTCCAGGAACCGCGCGTAGTCGCGGGCGGTCGAGAGCAGGCCCGCCCCACCGGCGAAGTTGCGCCGGGGACCGTCCACGTAATGGCCCTGCCCGCGCGCGCCTTCGGGGGCGCGCATGATCGTACCCTCGACGCTGCTCGCGTACAAGGCGGCGAGACGCTCGCGCTCGCCGACGGGCAGAAAGAAGCGCGTGTCTTTCATCCCGAGCGGCCCGGTAATGTGCGCGGCGATGTATTTGTCGAGCGGCATGCCCGAGGCGCGTTCGACGATGCAGCCGAGGATGTCGGTGTTGTAGCCGTAGACCCAGGCGTCGCCCGGCTGCGCCACGAACGGGAGCGTACCGAGCCGATCCATCGTCTCGCAGACGGGCTCGTCCTTGTCCGCGGTGTACCAGCCTGACCCGGCGGCCGGGCCGAGCCCTTTGGCTTCGTAGAGGGCCGCGACCTGCGCGTCGGTGCCGTACGAGATGCCGGCGGTGTGCGTGAGGAGATCCTTGATGGTGATCGGGCGCGTCGCCGGGACGGTCGTCCCGGCGTCCCCCTTCGCTGCGACGGTGGTGCGGGCCAACGAGGGCATGAACTGGCTGGCCGGGGTGCGGAGCGTGAGGCGGCCGTCCTCGACCAGCTGAAGGATCGCGACGCTGGTGATCGCTTTTGACTGCGACGCAATGCGGAAGATCGTGTCGGGCGTCATGCGGCGGGTCGCCTCCTTGTCGCTCCAGCCGACCGCCGCTTCGTAGACCGGACGCCCGTCGCGCAGCACGAGTCCGACTGCACCGGCAATCCGATTCTCGTCCACGTAGCGCTGGAGGACGCCGTCAACGCGCGCGAGACGGCTGGCGGAGAAGCCCGCTGGCGCAGCGGGGATCGGCCGTTGCTGGGCCGAAACGAGGGTGGCCAGGAGAAGAATGGGGAGGAATGCGAGGCGCGCGGCTCTGCTCATCCGCGCATTCTACCCCTGGCAGCCTGCTGGCACGTCTCGCGCCGGACCCGGCGCGCCGGCTTGTCGAACCGCAGGCCGAGGAACGCGGCGTGGCGCAGGTGGCCGTCCGCGGTCCATTGCACGAAACGGATCTGCGCGACGAGAGAGGGCGTCAGCCATCGCATCTCCCGCATCTGCTCGAGGCGGGCGGCGCGGCGGCGCGGGTCGGGCGCGGCATACGGCATCGTGGCGGGGCGGGCGGGGCCCACGTCGATCTGCCCGGCCCCTGGCCGCTCGCCTCGTCAGGCCCGGAGCTTCTTCCAGTTGTCGAGACAGCGCTGCACCATCGGCAGCTCGCCACCGTTGGTGGCCCCGGTCTCCTGTTCGACGAGGTAGTGCTCGACGCCGCCGGTGGCTTCCACCGCGTCGAAGATCTTCTTCCACGGGGCGTCGCCCTCACCGAAGGCGACGTTGTAGCCGCGCCCGGCCGCCCAGTCCTTGCAATGCACGCTCTTGATCCGCCCCGGGTTCGCCTGGATCCAGGCGATCGGGTCGGCGCCGACCTCGAGACAGGTGCCGACGTCGAACTGGAGGACGACGTCTTTCGGAGTACTCGCGGCGATGACGTCCATCGGCCGCTTGCCGTCAATCGGCCGCCACTCGACCTGGTGGTTATGGTACCCGGTCGTCATCCCGAGCGGCCTGAGCTGCGCGGCGATGGCGGTGAGCTGATCGCCGAGGGTTTTCCACGAGTCGATGCCGGTGGCACGCGGCGCGCTCGACATGATGAGGGACGTGCTGCCGATGATCTGATTCAACTCGATCGCCTTCTTGAGGCCGTCGGGTGTGAAGGACGACCCATTGTTGTGCGTCGAGGGGCACTTCAGGCCCGAGTCGTCGAGCACCTTGCGGACACCCTTGGCCGCCGCGGGCGTCCATTCCAGGTACGGGGCATAGAACTCGACCTCCTGGTACCCCATCTTGCCGACCGCCGCAACGGTGCCGAGCAGGTCTTTGGCGAGCTCGCCGCGAACGGAGTACAGCTCCAGCCCGGCGGGAACGTGTTTGGCTCCCTTGAGGGCGGCGGATGCCGCGAAGGGAAGGGCCGCGGCCAGGGACAGGAACGTGCGGCGGGACAGCTCGGATGTGGGCATGGGCGCACGGTACCACAACCCGGGCGCTCGCGGGCAACCCGGCGCGGCCGGGGGCTCCCGGCACGTGCAAAAAGGGATAGACGAATCCGAGACGGTCCGTTACCCTCCGCTCATGCCCACTTTGCTGATCGTGCTCATCGTACTTATTTTGATCGGTGTCATCCCGGCTTGGCCGCACAGCCGCAAATGGGGATACGGGCCCAGCGGCGGTCTGGGGCTGGTGCTGCTGATTCTCCTCATCCTGCTCCTGACCGGACGGCTCTGACGCCCTTGCGCGGGCGCCGCCGGACGCACGGTGCGGTGCCCGTGAGAGATTCCGCGGCGGCCGCGGCGACCGCCGTCAACGCGAGGGCGTCTCGCGTCGGCGCGGGGTTGAGCCCGGCACCGCGGATGGCATCACGGAAGGCCGGGTAGCGAGATGGGGCTGATCACTCGGTCCGACACATCGTTGGTGGTCGGCTTGCTGGCCGGCACCGTTGTGATCTTCCAGCGGCCGCTGCGTTTCATCTGGGACGCGGCGGCGGATGCACAAGTCCGCTACAACGTCGATCTCGTCCCGGCACTGGCCATCCTCGCCGGGGCGTTCAGCTTCCACGAATATCGAAAGCGGCTTCAGTCCAAGGCGGACGCCGCGTTGCACGCCGCCGAAGCGGTCCAGGCGCGCGCACGGTCGGTGGAGCTCGAGCGCCTGATGGGTTTCAGTCTCGGCCTGGCGAACGCACTCGACCAGCCGACACTGCAGCAGGCGCTGTGGCGCCACCTCCCCGGCTTCACGGCGGAGCGGGAGTGCTGGCTGCTGACCCGCGGGCGCGAGCGCTGGGAGACGCTCATCCAGGACAGCACCGCGACGGGGACGCGCCCGATTGAAGAGCTCGAGCGCGTGGCCGACGCGGCCCTGCAGCCCGAGGCTCTGGTGGAGGGCCGCCTCGAGGGGCGCGTCATCGCTGGAGTGCTCTGCTTCCCCATGCTCGCCGGCGGGGCCCCGGTGGCGGTGCTCGGCATCCCCAACGGCGAGACGCTGACGCGGGAGCAGCGCAAAGCCCTCGGCGCGGCGGCTGCGCTGATTGCGATCGCCGTCCGCAACGTGCAGCTGTTCGCGGAGACGCATGAAATCAGCCGCCGCGACAATCTCACCGGCTGTTTCAACCGCGGCCATGGCATGGACACCCTGGAGCAGGCGCTGCGGCGCGCGCGCCGCGTCCGCCAACCGCTCTCGATTGTGATGTTCGACATCGATCACTTCAAAACCATCAACGATCAGCTCGGACACCTCAGGGGGGATGATCTGCTGCGCGCGGTGGGCGCGCAACTGACACGGGTCCTGCGGAGCACCGATATCCGGTGCCGCTACGGCGGTGACGAGTTCCTGATCATCCTGCCCGACACGCCGCTCGACGGCGCGCGGCAGGTGGCGGAATCGCTTCGCCGCGAGATCGCTACGCTGGCGATGGTGGACGAGGGGCGACCGGTCCCCGTCACCGCCAGCCTCGGCATCGCCATCGCGGCCTACAGCGATCTCGGCGTCACCGGGATGATCGAGCGCGCCGACCTGGCGATGTACCAGGCCAAGCGCGCCGGACGCAACAGGTTCTGCGCCGGCGAGGCCGACGCGACGACCGCCCCGTCATGACCCGCATGCCGCCGGCCGGCGTGAACGCGCTGCTGCTCGACATCCTGGCGCGCGCCGGACGCCTGATCGCGAGCCTCGAGGAGCACCACCCGGGAATGCCGGAGGCGCGCGAGATCCAGCGGCTGGCCGCGGCCGCGACGGCCGGAAGCCTGCCCACCCCCGGCGCGGCGCCCGCAGGTTCCGCCCCGTCGGCGGACGGGCCGGTCGCCGGCTCGCTACTGGTGGTGGAGGACGAGCCTCGCATCCGTGAGTTCATCCGGGTCGTGCTGGTCGGCGCAGGGCATGAAGTCGTGGCGGTCGCGGGCCCCCACGAAGCGCTCACCGTCCTGGGGCGGCGGCCGCGCATCCACTTGCTGTTGACCGACGTCATCATGCCGGACATCACCGGATACGAGCTTGCCATCCAGGCTCGCGCGCTGCTCCCGGGCCTCCGCGTGGTGTTCACGTCCGGCTTCGCGCGCGACCCCGCACGGCACCCGCCAGCCGACGGGTTCCTGCCCAAGCCGTTCAGCGCTGACTTATTGAACGAGACGGTGCAGCGAGCGCTGCGGTGAGCGGGCGTGACCGACGACTGGCGGGGGAGGGCAGGTTGCCGGGGTAGCATTCGCGCACCCGATGCCCCTCACCTGTCGAGCTTCGCGGACATTCCGCGTACGTTATTCTTCGCGGAGATGTCCGACCATGGCGGCGCTCCATCTCCCCCGTATGGCGGGTCGATCAGCTTCTGGTTGGCGAGTTCACCACCAACCGCATGTACCTCACCGAGGCCGTTCATGAGCGATGACCGAGCGTGATCTGATCGACCGGCGGACCCTGGTGCATGCCCCGGTGGGGCGCGACGCCATCCTGACCCAGGATCTGCTCGCCGGCGCCGGCCTACCGTGCCAGATCAGCGCTGATATCCCCGCTCTGTGCGCCGAGTTCGAGCGCGGCGCGGGCGCCATCATCCTGACCGAGGAAGTGCTCGACCGCCCGGACCTGCGCCAGATGGCGCAGACGCTCGATCAGCAGCCGGCCTGGTCGGACGTTCCGGTGCTGCTGTTCGCCGGCGGGGAGCAATCGCAGCCATCGCTCCGAACGCTGGGGACCCTGGAGCTGTTCCGCAACGTGACGCTGCTGGATCGCCCGATGCGCCGCGCCGCCGTGCTGAGCACGCTGCGCGCGGCGCTGCGGGCACGCGAGCGCCAGTATGAGCTGCGTGAGGTGCTGATGGCGCTGCGCGCCGCGCGCGACGACGCCGAGCGCGCCAACCGGCTGAAGGACGAATTCCTCGCGACGCTGTCGCACGAGCTGCGCACGCCGCTCAACGCCATCCTCGGCTGGGTCGCGATCCTGCAGAGTGGGGACGCGGGGACGGCTCGGCTGCCCCACGCGCTCGACGTCATCCGCCGCAATGCCGACCTGCAACTTCAGATTGTCGAGGACGTACTCGACATGTCCCGCATCATCACCGGGCGGATGCCGCTCATGGTGGAGGGGCTCGATCTGGCGATGACCATCGCCAGCGCGGTCGAAACGGTCCGGCCCGCGGCCGACGCCAAGAACCTCACCGTGTGCATCGAGGTCGAGCCGGACATTTCCGAGGTGCACGCCGACAGCGCGCGTCTGCAGCAGGTGTTCTGGAACCTGCTGTCGAACGCGGTCAAGTTCACGCCACCCGGCGGCCGCATCACGGTGTCGGCGCGGCGGGGGGGAATGGGTGTGCTCATCGGCGTGGCCGACAGCGGAGCGGGCCTGGACACGGCGTTCCTGCCCTATGCGTTCGACCGCTTCCGGCAGGCGGACCAGAGCTTTACCCGGACGCGGGGCGGCCTCGGCCTGGGCCTGGCGATCGTCAAGAACCTCGTCGAACTGCACGGCGGCCAGGTGACCGCCTACAGTGAAGGGGCCAACTCCGGCGCGACCTTCATCGTCGAGCTCCCGCTGGTGGCTGTTTCGCAAGCCGCCACACAGCCGACCAACCAATCGCCCGCCAGGTCCGTATAGTTCCCTCAGGAGGCACAACGTGCCGGAACAGACCTGCTGGGAGTCGATCAAGTCGGAAGGCGGCGCCGTGCTCGACAAGCTGAAACGGATCGTGCGGGACGGCAACGTTCGAAGTATCCGGGTCCGACAGGGAGACCGCGTCATCGCGCTCTTCCCGCTGGCGGCCGGCGTGGTGGGGATTGTCGTCGCGCCGGCGCTGGCGGCGGTGGCGACGCTCCTGGCGCTGCTGGGTGACTGCACGATCGACGTGGAGCGGGTGGAGCAGGC
>JBKJRJ010000333.1:0-8567 GCA_046594705.1 Vicinamibacterales bacterium | reverse complement strand
GCCGACAATCAAGCCGTGCAGTTTCAGTTGGCACGTGCCGCCATGGATGTGGAGTTGGCGCGACTCTCCGTTTACAACGCCGCGCGGCTTCGCGATGCAGGCAAGCCGTTCCTGGCGGAAGCGGCGATGTGCAAGCTGTTCGCGTCAGAGGCGGCCGAACGAACGGCTTCGCTGGCCATCAACCTGCACGGCGGGAACGGCTTCGTGAAGGATTACCCGGTGGAAAAGCTGTACCGGGATGCGAAGATCGGCCAGATCTACGAAGGCACCTCCAACCTGCAGCTGCAGACGATCGCGAAACAGATTCTCGGCTGAGCCTCGGCATCACCGACGTCAACTCGCTCCGCCATAGCGCAAGGCGAGCACCGTCATGTCGTCGTCCTGCGGCGTGGCCCCGGCGAAGCGCTCGATGGCGCCGACGATCGCGGCAACCAACGCCGCGGGCTCCGCACCCGACGCGCCAGCAATCGCGCGATCGAACCGCTGAGCTCCGAACATCTCACCGCTGGCGGCGCGCGCATCGGTAACCCCGTCGGTGTAGAGCAGCAGGGTGGCGCCGGACGTAAGCGCGAGACGGGTCTCGGCGTAGGTGGCGTGCTCCACCACACCCAGCGCCACGCCCTTTGCCACCTCAGGCACCTGCCGCCCCCCTGCCGGATCGATCACGGCCACCGGCGTATGGCCGGCGTCGACCAGCGCCAATATCCCCGACGCCAAATCCAGGCAGCCGAGCGATGCGGTGACGAACATCAGGCTCTCGTTGTCACGCGCGAGCTCCTGGTTCATCCGGGCCGCGACCTCCGGCACCGCGGTGTCTCCTCGCGCCATGACCCGGAACAGCGTCCGGGCAATCGTCATGTACAGAGCAGCGGCGATACTCTTGCCTGTGACCCCAGCCACGATGAACCACAGCCGCTCGCCGTCCAGCACGTAGTCGTAGAGGTCACCGCCCACCGATCGCGCAGGCGTCAGGTGCGCGGCGATCGACAGATCCGCACGAGGAGCCATGGCGCGAGGCAGCATCGCCATCTGCACGTCGTGAGCGAGCGCGAGTTCGTGTTCCACGACCCGGCGCGCCGCGAGCGCGTCGACCAGCGCGACGTTGCGGACGCGCAGGGCCGCGGCTGACGCAATCGACACGAGCATGTCGAGGTCCGGCTGAGTGAACCGGCGAGCGACGACGCGCGAACAGAGGGCGATCAAACCGACCGTCCCCTCCGCATCCACCATGGGGGCGGCGACGATGCTGCGGATCCCCGAGGAGATCATCGACGCGGATCCCGCGAACCGGTCGTCATAGGCCGCGTCGAGAACGAGCGCGGGCTGGCTCTTCCCCACCACTTCGTCGGCCAGCCGGCGCGGCACCGTGACGATGGCACCGCTGTGGCCGTGCCGCCGGCTGGCGGCGCTCGACAAGGTCCCGTCCGGGCCCCGCAGCAGCACCACGCCCTCTTCGGGGTCGAGCACGTCGAAACAGCGATCCAGGATGACCGCCAGCAATTCCGTGAGCGTCAGCGGGCCGGCCAGCGCCCGGTGGATCTCGTTCAACGTCCACATCCGGGCCGCATCACGGCCGGCGCCGTCAGGGCCGGCTGCCGGCGGAGTGGTCGATGTCCGGTCGGAGGGGTCGGGCTGCACGTCCGCAGATTCCCCGTCGCCCATGACGCGCAGCACGGAGTCGCCGACCTCGAGCCGGTCACCCGCACGCACCGGCGAGGCCTCGACGACCGGGTCGCCGTTCAGGAGTGCGCGGTTTCGCGCGCCGAGATCCTCGACCCACCAGCCGCCGTCCCGCAGGACGAGGCGGACGTGGCGCCTCGACACGCGCGTATCCGCGAGCACGATAGCCGCCGTCGCAGCCCGGCCGATGATGATCTCCGGTCCCTCGAGTTCATAGTCGGCCGACGCGACATGCGGCGACTGCACGCGCAGCCGGATGCTCATGAACCGGCAATCTGGCGCACGGCCGCGTCCTGGGAATCGCAGACGACGAACAGGGGAAGGAACCCGGCGAGGTAAAAGACCTGTCGCACCGACTCGCCCATGCCGCAGAGCGCGAGGCGGCCGCCGCCGTCTCTGATGCCGCGGGCGAGCACCAGCATGACGCGCAGGCCTGCGCTGCTGATGTAGTCAACGCTCGAGAAATCCACGAGGAGGCGCCGCTCGCCCCGCGTGAGGAGGGAGTCGAGGTGCTGTCCGAACGAAGGGGACGTCGTCGTGTCGAGCCGGCCAGCAGGAGTGATTGCCAGGACACCATCCACTCGTGCTTCACCGATCTGCATGCCGCCACCACCTCAAGGAGTCCTGCCCGGGCGTGCCGATCCTACCACCTCCTGTGGTACCCTCCGGGCCGAACCAACTTTCCGGCCCCGCCGGTGTATTCATGGCAGAACCGGACGACGACATCGCAGCAGTCACGCTGTGCCTCCGTGGCGACCCGACAGCGTTCGAGCCCATCGTCGCGCGGTATCAGCGGGTGCTGTTCTCCGTCGCCTGGCGCATGCTCGGAAACTACGAGGACGCGCTCGACGCCACCCAGAACACGTTCATCCGGGCGTATCAGGGCCTCGAGACCTACGACCCGTCGCGGCGGTTCTTCAGCTGGATTTACCGGATTGGCGTCAATGAATGCCTGAACGCCCGCCGGGCGCGACGGCCCGAGGAGCCGCTGCCCGACCATGTTGAGGCCGCGGCGGACGACGGGCCGTTCCAGGGTGTCGTCGAGATGGAGCGTGGTGAGTGGATCGACGCGGCACTGGCCCGCCTCTCGGAAGACCATCGGCTGGTCATCGTGTTGCGCCACTTTGCGGATTTGTCGTACTCGGAAATGAGCGAGGCCCTGGGCGTGCCTGAAAAGACTGTAAAATCGCGATTGTTCGAGGCGCGGCACCGCCTGGGCGACCTCCTCCGACTTCAGCCAGGAGCCCGCGATGACATCCACCGATGAGATGGGACGGGACGACGCTCCGCTCGACCGCGTATTGGACCGGGCTCGGGCGTTGGAACCCGGAACGCCCCCCGGCTTTGCCGCCACCGTCATGCGCGGGGTGGCGGACGTGCAGGCCCGCATGTCACTCTGGCGCCGATGGCGCCGGTCGATGCGGGCGACCAACCTTTCATTGTCGGCCGGTGTAGATCCGGCCAGTAGCAAGATCGTCACAGCCAACCGGCGGAAAACCGCCACGGGAGAGTTCGTCATGAAGAAAATTGTCTGGGGCGTCGCCGCAGTCGGAGCTGTTGCCGTCGTGTCGTCTGTCTGGCTGGGGTATCCGCCGATCGGTGGGACGGAAGGAACGGTCGGAGGAGCGCAGCGCTACCAGGCGCCACCTTCCGCCTCGGACAAGAGCCCGGCGCTCGGCGACATGTCGGTGCAGGCCTTCCTGCAGACCGATACCTTCGATCGCCTGATGAAGAACCCGGATACGCACGCCATCCTGCAGAAGGCGGCGACCGATCCGGCGTTCCAGCGGGCGCTGGCCGAACCGGCATTGATGGCTGCGCTGGCGGATCCGAACTTCCAGCGGGCGTTCGCCGACCCCGCCTTGCAGAAAGCGATGGCCAACGCGGCGTTCCAGAAAGCGATTGCCGACCCCGCGATGCAGCGTGCGCTGGCTGACGCCGCATTCCAACAGGCGATTGCCGATCCCGCCATCCGGGCCTCGCTCGCGGACGCGGCGTTCCAGAGGGCACTCGCCGACCCTGCGATCCGGGCGTCGCTCGCCGATGCCGCGTTCCAGAAAGCCATCGCGGAGCCCGCCATGCAGAAGGCGCTGGCCAATGCCGCCTTCCAGAAGGCCCTGGCTGACCCGGCGATGCGCACAGCGATGGCCGATGCGTCGTTCCAGAAGGCGATGGCGGACCCAGCGATGCAGCGCGCGCTGGCCGACGCCGGCTTCCAGAAGGCGCTCGCCTCCCGCGGCATGCGCACGGCGCTGGCCGACGCCGCGTTCCAGAAAGCGATTGCCGATCCCGCGATGCAGCGCGCGCTCGCCGACGCCGCATTCCAGAAGGCCCTGGCCGACCCCGCCATGCAGCGCGCCCTCGCGGACGTGGCGTTCCAGAAGGCGATCGCCGACCCCGCGATGCAGCGGTCACTGGCCGACGCGTCGTTCCAGAAGGCGATGGCCGATCCGGCCATGCAACGTGCCCTGGCCGACGCCGGTTTCCAGAGGGCGCTCGCCGAACCCGCGTTCCAGAAGGCGCTCGCCGACCCGGCGTTCCAGAAGGCGCTCGCGGATCCGGCCTTCCAGCAGGCGCTGCAGGCTCGCTAAGCGTTGACCCGGCGCGCCGCGCGGATCCTCATCCTCGCATTCGCCGCCGGGGCCTGCGCCCCGGCGGCGAATGCACAGCTCGCCACACTCGAGTCGCGCGACCTGCGCCTCGTCTACATCGCCCCGTCCGAAGACTATCTGGCGCCGTACGCGGCCCAGGCGTTCGCGGACGCCAATACCTTCCTCAGCGCCCTGTTCAAATATCGCCCCGATAAAAAACTGACCATCCTGCTCGCCGATTTTTCCGACTACGGCAATGCGGGCGCCGGCACCGTCCCCCACAACGGACTTCGGATTCAGATCGCGCCGCTCAGTTTTGCGTTCGAAACGATACTCGCGAGCGAGCGCATGCAGGCGATCATGAATCACGAACTGGTGCACGTGATCGCGATGGATCAAGCGGCGGGACTCGACCGCACTTTCCGCACGGTGTTTGGCGGCAAGGTCCTGCCCATCGATGTGCAGCCGGAATCGGTCGCCTACTTCTATCTGACGTCCCCGCGCGTCGCGGCGCCCCGGTGGTATCACGAAGGAGCGGCCGTGTTCGTCGACACCTGGGAAAATGGCGGCATCGGACGCGCCCAGAGCGGCTACGACGAGATGGCGTGGCGATCGATGGTCCGCGATAACGCGCGCTTCTACGATCCGCTGGGCCTCGCCGCCGAAGGGACCAAGATCGATTTTCAGGTGGAGGTCAACTCGTACCTGTACGGGACGCGTTTCATGACCTGGCTCGCCTACCAATATTCGCCGGCGCACCTCGTCGACTGGGTGGGCCGCCAGCCCGGCAGCAAGGCCTATTACGCCGCGCAATTCCGGCTCGTGTTCGGCACCACCCTCGAGCACGCGTGGGCGGAATGGATTGCGTGGGAGCGGCAGTTTCAACAGGCGAACCTCGCGGCGGTCCGCAAGTATCCGCTGACGCCGTATGCCGACCTGTCGACGCGCGCACTGGGGTCGGTCTCGCGCGCGTTCATCGACGAGCGTGGCGGCGTGCTCTATGCCGGCTTCAACGCCCCCGGGGCGGTGGCCCACATTGGCTCGATCGCGCTCGACTCAGGCGTCTCCAGCCATCTCATCGACATCAAAGGGCCCAACATCTACCAGGTAACGTCGATCGCCTACGACCCCCAGGGTACCCTCTTCTACACGACTGACAACCTTGCGCACCGCGATCTCATGTCGCTCGATCCGCGCACCGGCCGCGCCCGGCTCCTGCAGAAGGACCTGCGCGTCGGCGATCTCGCGTTCAACCGCGCCGACCGGTCGTTGTGGGGAGTACGGTCGCTCAACGGGCTGCACACCCTGGTCCGGATGGAGCCGCCCTACACGGCGTGGGCACAGGTCGTCACGTTTCCCTACGGGACGATCCTCTACGACCTGGACGTCTCACCAGACGGCACCCGGCTGGCGGCCTCGTTCGGCGGGCTCGACGGCAAACAGCAGGTGCGCGTGCTGGCGATGGATCGGGTGCGCGCCGGCGACGCGACGGCGGTCGCCGAGTTCGACTTTGCCGGCGGCGTGCCCAACAACTTCGTGTTTTCGCCCGACGGCCGGTTCCTCTATGGCAGCGCCTACTTCACCGGGGTGTCGAACATCTTCCGCTACGATCTCGCCACCCTCAAGCTGGACGCGGTCTCCAACACCGACACGGGCTTCTTCCGGCCGATTCCCGTCGGCGGCGACGAGG
This sequence comes from Vicinamibacterales bacterium, assembly GCA_046594705.1. Taxonomy (GTDB): domain Bacteria; phylum Acidobacteriota; class Vicinamibacteria; order Vicinamibacterales; family 2-12-FULL-66-21; genus JAICSD01. Next base: position 2,606 of record JBKJRJ010000333.1, on the reverse strand, counting down.
TGATCGTGTTCCGCTACACGGGCCGCGGCTTCGTTCCCGCACGCATCACCGCGCGGGTCCTGGAGGACGTCGCCCCGATTACGTTCCTCGGCGAGCGGACGGTCGCGAAGCATCCCGTCCTCAAGTCGTGGCGTGTCGCCGCGGGCGGCGGTGCGCCGCCGGGTGGTCCGGGCGCCGCGGCGGCCGGCGTCTACCGCCTCGGCGGCGGCCTCGTGCGCGAATCGTTCTATCCGATTCTGCAGGGCTACAAGGACACCCAGGCGATTGGCTGGCGGCTCAACCTGTCGGACCCGCTGCAGTTGAATCGCGCGAGCGTGTCGCTGTCGGTGTCGCCGTGGGGTGATCTGCCCGGCCGCGAACGGCTCCACCTCCGGGCCGACTACGAGCGCTACGACTGGCGCGCGCACGCGGCGTGGAACGACGCCGACTTCTACGATTTGTTCGGACCGACCAAGGTCAGCCGCAAAGGCTATAACGTGACCGTCGGCCACTCGACCACACTGCTGTTCGATCAGCCCAGGCGGATGACCCTCAAGCTGCAGGGCGCGGTCGCGGGCAACCTCGATCAGCTGCCGCAGTACCAGAACGTCGCCGTCAAGGTGGACCGGCTGTACTCCGCGGAGGCGGAACTGTCGTACTCCGACGTGCGCGCGTCGCTCGGGCACGTCGATGACGAGAAGGGCCGTCTGTGGTCGGCCGTGTTCCAGACCGACCAGGTCAACGGATCCGTGTTCACCAGGCTGTTCGGGCACTACGACAGGGGATGGGCGTTACCGCTGGGCCACTCGTCGCTCTGGATCCGCTCCGCGGCTGGAGTGTCGCCGCAGCGCGCAGGCGAGCCGTTCGCCAACTTCTATTTCGGCGGCTTCGGCAACAACTGGGTGGATCGCCGTGAGGTCAAGCGCTTCCGCGACTATTTCGCGTTTCCGGGTGCCCGGCTCAATGACATCGCCGGACGCAACTTCGTGCGTCCGCTGGTGGAGTGGCAGCTGCCGCCGCTACGCGTGAGCCGTGCGGGGACGCCGGGATTCTATCTGAGTTTCATCCGGCCCACGCTGTTTGCGGGTGGGCTGGTCACCAATCTCGATCGGTCGGCCATCCGGCGTGCCGCGATGACCGCCGGGGGCCAGGTCGACTTCCGGTTCACGATGCTGTCGGCGCTCGACTTGACTCTGTCGATGGGTGCGGGCGTGCGGACGCAGCACGGCCGCCCGGCGCGCCGCGAAGCCATGGTCTCACTGGCCCTGCTGAAGTAAGATCGCGCGCGTGGTCGCCCTCACCGTCGCGCTCGTCCCGGTGACGGCCTTCCTCCTCCTGCTGATCCTGTTCGACAGCTTCAAGCTGGTGCCGCGGCCCGCGGTGATTCGCGCCCTGGCCTCTGGCGCAGCCGCGGCCCTGGTGGCCCTCGCCCTCCACTCCTGGCTCTTCCAGGTGACCGGCCTCGATCTGCGAACCTTCGCCCGCTATGTCGCGCCGTGCACGGAGGAAGTGCTGAAAGGCGCCTGTCTCCTCTACTTCCTGCAGCGCGGACGACTCGGCTTCCTGGTCGATGCGGCGATTATCGGCTTTGGCGTGGGTGCGGGCTTCGCGCTGGTCGAAAACGTGGAGTACCTGCGGGGACTGTCGCAGCCCCGCATCTGGGTCTGGCTGGTTCGCGGATTTGGCACGGCCATCATGCATGCCTCGGCGACCGCTATCGTCGCGGTCATCGCCAAGGCGCTGCTTGACCGATATCCCGGCCGCCTGATGGTGGTCCTGCTGCCGGGCCTGGCGATCGCGGCCGGCCTGCACGCCACGTTCAATCGCGCGCTGGTCTCACCGCTTCTCGCGGCGGCCGTCCTCCTGCTCGTCGTACCGCTGGTGGTGCTGGCCGTGTTCGAACGCAGCGAACGCCTGACCCGCGAGTGGGTGGGGGACGGCCTCGACCTCGATGTGGAACTGCTCGCCCTGATCCGTTCCAGCCATTTCGGCGATACGCGGCTGGGACGCTATCTTGCGGCGCTCCAGTCGCACTTTCCCGGACCGATTGTTGCGGACATGTTCTGCTTGCTGCAGCTCGAGCTCGAACTCTCAATCCGCGCGAAGGGACTGCTGATGGCGCGGGAGGCCGGATTCGAGGTGCCGGCCGACGATCAGCTGCGCGCGAGCCTGGCGGAGCGCGCGTACCTGCACCGCACCATCGGACCGACGGGACTGCTGGCGCTGCGCCCCCTGCAGGTCACGAGCCACCGGGACGAGTGGCACCGGTATCTGCTGCATCATGCGCGCACCTCACCCGATCGCACGCGCGACGCGTGCTAGCGGGACACGTCCCCGGGAATCGTGATGCCTGGCCTAATTCCCGGGCGGGGCGTCCCGTCTCGCGGGTTGCTCATCGCTCACTTATGCTCAATACGCTCGCTCTTCGTGCCTTGCGATCCGGGCGCCGCGCTCCGGGACTGACGCCAGGCATCACGATTCCAGGGGACTAGTCCGCCTTCTTGATGCCCTCGACGTACCAGACGCCCTCGACCTCGGCGAGCATGCGCACGGCGGCGAAGCCGGCGTCCTTGAGCGCCTGCGCCGGACCGCCGGTCGCCAGGTAATCGGCATCCATCGTCTGACGG
>JBKJRJ010000325.1:0-4073 GCA_046594705.1 Vicinamibacterales bacterium | reverse complement strand
TCGTCGCCGATCCGGCTGCCGTAGCTGACGTGCGCCAGGTGCGCCGCCACGCACAGGTTGGCGCGCAGCTCGTCGGACCCTTCGACCATCTCGCGTACCTGCTCGAGCGGCGCGTAGCCGTATTTCTCGATCAGGTGCCCGTGGGTCGTGGAGATGGTCTTGAGGTGCGGCGCGTAGATGACGAGCTCCCCGCCGTCCTCGATGATCGCGCCGAGCTTGTAGCTGGCCTTGCCGCCCACCCACAGCTCGTCGTAATGCTCGTCGAGCACCGCGATGACGCGCCGGTAGCGGCGGCCGGTGTAGCGGACGTGCACCTGCGCGCTCACCGCCGCGGCCTGGCGCACCGTCTCGCGCAAGCCGCCGGTGAAGAGCGCATGGGTCAGCAGACCCGACTCGCGGCGCGTCGATACGGACGTGAAGGCGATGACCGGCGTGGTGACCCGATCGGCCGCGGCTTCGATCACGCGTCGGGTCGGGGTGTCGACCCGGCCGATCACGCGCTCAATCGTCGCCAGCGCACCGAGCCAGTGCGTCAGGTGCGTGAGTTCCGGACCCGCCACTCCGGGGAAGAAGTACTTCGAGCCGCCGGCGAACCCGGCGACCTCGTGCGGGACCGTGGCGCCGACCACGAAGATGTAGTCGTAGGTGCCCGGCGCCAGCCGGGCGTTGAGTTGCACCGGCACGTCCTGATCCATCAACCCGCCGCTCAGCGCCGAGACTTCGCCGCGGCCGAGGGTGCCGAGCGTGATCAATTCGGACGGCCGGTCCCAGTGATGATCGAAGATGGTGCCGAGCAGCGGCAGGTCGGCGAGTCCCGCGCCAATCTTGGCGCGCTTCTCAGCGTCGCTCATGGCCGGATGGGTACCCTGGGCGACCAGCGCGTCGAACTGGCTCGCGCCGCGCGCGGCCAGCTCCTGCGACAGCATCGGAAACAGCAGAGCCGTGTTGTCGTCGCGCGTGCGATCCGGAATGACCGCGAGCACCCGCGCCCTGGCCGGAATGACCGCGAGGGCGCCTCGCACCGCCTGCCGGAGGTCGGCGGCGGTCAACCCCACCGCCGCCGCGGCGATTGCGCTCGTCACGCGCCGCCTTTCAGGCGCACCGGTTCGAGCCGCGGCGCCAGCGAGTGAATCACCAGCAGTGCGACGAGATACAGCGTGCCCCCGACGATGAACATCGGCAGGTAATAACTCGGATCCCGGTTCAGGACGCGGCCGGCGAATTCCGCGATCAGGATGCCGCCGATGCCCCCCATGAACCCGCCAAAGCCGACCACCGTGCCGACCGCCCGTCGCGGAAAGAGGTCCGACGCCAGCGTGAACATGTTCGCCGACCAGCCCTGGTGGCACGCCGTCGCGAGGCCGATCAGCAGCACCGCCGTCCACGCGCTGTCGGTCTGGCTGGCGAAGATGACGGTCGGAATGATCGCGGCGAAGATCGCCATCGCGGTCTTGCGCGCCCGGTTCACGGTGTAGCCGCGCTTGATCAGCGTCGAAGACAGGTATCCACCGAAGATCGATCCGGCGTCCGCGATCAGGTAGACCGTGGTCAGGTACGGAATCAGCGCCGTGCCGCGGATACCGTGCTCGGACGCGAGAAACTTCGGCAGCCAGAACAGGTAGAACCACCACACCGGATCGGTGAGCATCTTTCCGAGCGCGAACGCCCAGAGCTGGCGGGTGGCGAGCACTTCGCCCAGACTGACCTTCGCGGTGATCGGCTCCTCCAGCCCGTCGAGGATGAACTTCCGCTCAGCGGGGTGCAGTCTCGGATGCTCGGCCGCCGTGTAGTAGAGCGCCCACCAGGCGGCCAGCCACACGAATCCGAGCGCGCCGGTCAGGATGAACGCCATCCGCCAGCCCCACGCCGCCGCGATCAGCGGCACGCAGATGGGCGCGACGATGGCGCCGATGTTGGTGCCCGAATTGAAGATGCCCGTCGCGAACGCCCGCTCGCTCTTGGGAAACCACTCGGCCACGGTCTTGATCGACGCCGGAAAGTTCGCCGCCTCGCCGACCCCGAGCAGGAAGCGGGCGAAGCCGAACCCCATGGCGCTGCGCGCGAGGGCGGTGCTCATCGCGGCGAGCGACCACCACGTCACCGCGATCCCGAGCCCCAGCTTGGTGCCGACCCGGTCGAGGATTTTGCCCCACACCAGCATCATCACCGCGTAGGACACCTGGAAGGCGATCACGATGCGGCCGTAATCGAGCTCCGACCAGCCGATTTCCTTCTGCAGATCCGGGGCGAGGATGCCGAGCACCTGGCGGTCGATGTAATTGATGGTGGTCGCGAAAAAGAGCAATCCGCAGATTACCCACCGGAACTTCCCGACCCGCTCCCCGAAACCGGGGAGCGGGTCGCTGCCTGCCGTCGTGGTCGCCATTGTGCGCGTCCTCAGATGGTGGGGTTACGTCGATGGATCGCGAACTCGCGGTGCCCGAGCCGTTCCGCCGCGGCGTCGCGTCCGGAGCAGACCGCAAGGAGGTCGTCGAACAGGCGGCCGGCGGCCGCCTCCAGTGTTTCGCTGTCGTCGAGCACGCCGCTCAGGTCGAGGTCGAGGTTGTCCGCCATCATCTCGGCCGTGCGCGCATTGCCCGTGATCTTTATCACGGGTGCGATGGGATTGCCCGTGGGGGTGCCCAGCCCGGTCGTGAACACGACGACCTGGGCCCCTCCGCCGACCATGCCGGTGACCGATTCGACGTCGAGGCCGGGGGTATCCATGACGGTGAGACCCTTGCGGACGATGGGCGCCGAGTAGCCCACCACGTCGGTCAGCGGTGAGCGCTCGCCCCCCTTGTGGGTCGCGCCGAGCGACTTCTCTTCGATCGTCGTCAGGCCGCCGCGGATGTTGCCAGGCGACGGCTGGGTGCCCCGGATGTCGAGTCCGAGCGCCATTGCCTCTGTTTCCACGCGCTGGATGACGCGGATCAGCCGCTTCGCCGTGTCGGGATTCGTGGCGCGTGCCGCGAGCAGGTGTTCGGCGCCCATGATCTCCGCGATCTCGCCGAGCACCGCGGCCCCGCCGAGATCGATCAGCCGGTCGGCCACCCGACCGAGCGCCGGGTTGGACGCCAGGCCCGAGGTGTAGTCGGAGCCGCCGCACTTGACCGAGAGGATCAGCTCGGCGATGTCGCAGGTCTCCCGCCGCATGCCGGCGAGTTGCTCGACCAGTTGCCGCGCGATCTCCGTCGCGCGGGCGGTCGCCCGCACGGTGCCGCCTTCGCTCTGGATCGCGATGATGTGCGCCGGCTTCCCGGCGCGGCGGGCCGCGTCCGCGAGCTGCTGCGCGACGACCTGTTCACACCCGAGCGCGATCACGAGAACGGCGCCGACGTTGGGATGGCCGCAATAGGCGGCGAGGGTGTCGTGCGTGGTCGTCATGTCGGGGCCGAGCTGGCCGCACCCCGCGGTGTGCGGCAGCGCCGTGCCGATCGGCGCGACCGCCGCCGCCACACGTTCGGCGACGACCGACGAACAAATCACGGTCGGCACCACCAGGAGATGGTTACGCACGCCGACACGGCCGTCGGGCCGCCGGTAGCCGAGGAACGTGGGCCGGGATTCCGTCGTCATGGACTCCCCTTGCCGGCCGGCGGCTCCGCGAGCCGCGCCTCGTCCACCGCGGGCTCGGACCGCGACAGGTCCCCGCGGCCCCGCGCGCTCAGCACGTTGTGGGTGTGGACATGGACCCCTGCGGCAATCTCAATCGTGGCCACGCCGATGGTGTTGCCGTACTTGATGATGCTCGCCCCGAGCGCAATCCGCTGCAGCGAGACCTTGTGCCCACGGGGAATCGGCTCGCGCACGGTGAAAGGAGTGGCGCCCGCGATGACCCGGCCAGCCTCCAGCGCCTCGAGCGCGGTCGCGACGTTGTCGTGCGGGCTGATGACGATCACCGGGTTCATTGGTTGACCCCGCTCGCGAGGAACCCGCCGTCCACCACCATGAATTGCCCGGTGACGAAGCTCGACGCGTCGGAGGAGAGATAGACGGCGGCCCCCACCAGTTCCTCCAGCCGCCCGAAGCGGCGCATCGGCGTACGGACGAGAAACTCCTGCCCTCTCGGT
>JBKJRJ010000310.1:0-8359 GCA_046594705.1 Vicinamibacterales bacterium | reverse complement strand
CACGAATCTCGGCGATCAGATTGGACAGGTTGGCTTCCGCGACGTAGCTGTCGGGCCACAGCCGCTCCTGGAGCGTGCGCTTGGAGAGGACCTTCGGGCGTTCCTGCGCGAGCGCTTGGAGCAGTTCGAAGGCCTTGGGCGACAGGTGGATGGGGCGGCCGTCGCGCGACAGCTGGCGCGTGTCGCCATCGAGCACGAACGGGCCGAAACACACCGGCACAGCGGCTCCTTGCAGAAAACCTGCAAATTTCCTGGGAATCCCCTGGGACTTTCGCGTCGCCCGGCCGGTATCTTATCTCACGGATGGCGTCGCCATCCGGAGGGAGCTCGACATGCCGAACCGACATCTGGCGTTGACGCTGACGACCCCGATTCTTCTCGCCGCCGCCCTCGCCGCCGGTTGCCGCGGAGGCTCGCCGGCCGGGCCTGCGGCGGTGCCGGGGGCCGGCCAGCCGGCCGCGTCCGTTGCGATCGCCGCGGTGGCGCCCGTTACCGGATCGACGACCGGCAGCACGCCCCTGACACTCACGGGAAGCGGCTTCCAGACCGGCGCCTCCGTGGCCATCGACGGCCTCAGTGTGCGCGCCGCCGTCGCGGACGGCGGCTGCGTCCTCCGCTTTTCGGCGCCGCCGCACGCGGTGGGCAGGGTGACCATCGTCGTCACCAACCCCGACGGTGGCGAGGCCCGGATCGCGGGGGCCTACGCCTACGCGCCGGCGGAGACGTTTGATTTCAACGGGGAGTGGTCAGGCGGCGCCGGGGCCGCATTCGACACCGCCCTACTGTTCACCGTGCGCGGCGGCGTGCTGGTGAGTGTGAGGTGCGGCTCGTCGAGCACGATCAGCTACGACCCGGCGCCGGCTGTCCACGACGGAGAGTTCTCGATCGTGACGGCGGATGGCCGCGGCATCTCCGGCCGCATTGTCTCCGCCGCCGACGCCGTCGGCACGATCGACATCGCGCCGTGCCGCGCGATGAACTGGATGGCGAAACGCGTTATCTGAGCCGCGCGGCGATGGCGTCGGCGGTCATGCCGTAATGCGCCCAGACCTCGAGGAACGTTTCCGAGGGCGCGATGCGCGGATCCAGGATGCCCAGGTGTTCGGTGCGGACGCCGCAGCCCGCCAGCCGGCCGGCGGTGTAGGCGGCGAACCCTCGCAGGCCGGCTTCACCGGTGCCGATGACGCCGTCCTCGAGCGTGATCACTCGCTCGTATCGCGCCGGCAGCGATTCAAGAAAGCGCTCGTCGAGCGGGAAGCCGTTGACCACGTGGACGTCGGCGAAAACGCCGTCTTTGGCGACCTGGTCGCTCGCCTCGATGGCGAGATAGCTGGGAGCGCCAATCGCGAGCACCGCCACCTTGGCGCCGCTGCGCTCGCGCGCGGGCGTGACCGAAGTCCACGCGTCGTCGGCATTCCACAGCGGCGTCTTGCCGTCGTCTTTCGTGAGCACCGGCAGGTTGTCGCGCGGGATGGCGACGATGTGGCCGCCATAGCCGGCGGCGGCGTCCCGAACGGCGAGAAACGCGGACCGCGCATCGGACGGCGCGTAGAACCGCCGCAGGTACGGCAGGTAGCCGAGCCCGAGATTGATCCAGTCCAGGCTCCAGCCGGAAAAATGATCGCGCCCGGTGTTGGTCCCGACGTGCGCGAAATGGATCAGGACGTTGAGGCCCTCGTTGAACCCGGTGAGATTGCGCTGGTAGCGCCACATCTCGAACCCTTCGCGCGCAATTCCCTCGAGAAAAGCGGCGAACGTCGAGAACACGTTGAGCTGCGGCGCGCGGCTGCTGAACGAGAGCCCGTCCACCATCAGCGTGGCCGCCTGTTCCTCGATGCTCATCTCGAAATGGTGCCCGGCCGGCAGGAGCTTGACTGCCTTCTCGAGCCGGGTCGAGGGATTGAGGTCGGCGGACACCACGAACATCCTGTCCGCGTGCTTGCGCGCCAGCGCGAGATACGCGGCTTCCGATCCCGCGCGCGGTGACGCCGGCTTGTCCGGCCCGGGCAAGGTGACCGCCTTGAGGTCTTCGGCGGTGAGCACGAGATTGGCCGTGCCCTTGGCGGGGCGGGCGGTGGTGACGACGATGCGGCGGGGCTGCGCGGTCAGCGCGTCGAGTGCGACGGTCTCCTCCGCGGTGGGCGTCAGTATCGCCTTCGAGAGCACCGCCTGGGCGTCGCGCCCCTTCATGCCGCCATCGTGATGCGCCTCGCCGCCCGGCAGATCGTTGACGTAGAAGAGACATTGCAGCATCGCCGTGACGTCCCGGAAGCTCATGAGGGATCCGGGAATCCAGATGGCGCGATCGAGCGGGACGCCGTGCGTTCTGGCAAACTCCCGCGTCTCGTCAAGGATGCCGTACCGCGTGCCGAAGTCCTCGACGGTCACCGGAGTATCGACGGCGGAGCTGCCGAACCCGGTCGGGTAGATCAGAGTCGGCTTGCCGTTCTGCGCGTTCTTGAAGGCCTCCTGGTAGGCGCGGAACAGATCGGCGCGGTCGTGCAGGGAGCGGATCTCCAGGATCGTGATGCCGAAGCTTTCGATGATGCGGCGCGGGTCCTGGTTCATGATGTGCCGGGTGGTGCCCGACAGCTGGATGCCGTTGCGGTGCATCACGTAGGTGATGGGCGCGCGATGGACGCCGGCCGCATTGAAGCCGTTGAGCGCCTGGCCGGAAATCCAGCCGGCGTCGCCGCTGTGGCAGATCACGTGGGCCGCCGCGCCGTGATGCGCGCGCAGGCCGAGGGCGGTGCCCGCCGCGACGGGGAACATGACGCCGAGACGCCCGGAACTGAGCTCGGTCCCGCCGGGCACCCACGACACGTGTCCGGCGATGTCGAGGCCGCGGCGGAAGGTGTCGATCACGCGCGCGCGGTCGAGGAAGCCGAGCGCCGAGAGCGCCGCGTAATAGCCGATGCTGGTATGGCCGTGCTCGATGGTGAACTGGGAGCGCTCGTAGTCGGTCACGGCGAGCGTCATCAGCAGCGCCGGAATCAACTCGAGCCCGCCGCCCAGGTGGTCGATGTCGTTGACGGTCGCCAGCGACGCGAGCGACTCGATGGCGGTGCGCGCCGCGGCTTTCTCGAGCGCGCTCAACGCGAGGTCGTGCGCCGGGCTGAACTCGCTGCGCTCGAGATCGAGCGTGAAGGGCAGCACTTTCGATTCGAAGCGCGGCCCCAGGTAGGACGACTGCGACACGAGCGCGGCGTTGCGCTGGTCCTGTGCGGCGGTCTGCGACGCGAACGGATCGAGGCACTTGTCCATGGCGGAAAAGAGCTTATCACCGGCCGGAGAGTTGTCGCGCGGCAAGGACATAGTGCGCGGCCAGCGGCCCCTGCCCGGCAAGCTGGTCCGCCGCGGCGGCGAGGGCGCCCTCGGCGTACGGCCGGAACCAGGCGTCGCCGCTCGTGCGTTCAAGACGGGCGAGCGTTGAGGCAGCCTCGGCGTTGAGCACGAACGGCTTGCGACGAGCCTGCAACAGACCGACGTCGGAGGCGTGACCGGCACGATCGAAGAACCCGCCGGCGGCCTCGTCCCACAGTTCCCGTACCGCGACGCGCGCCAGCTCCTCCGCCATCATCTGGTAGGGTTCGAGGCCGCTGACGTCGTGGGCATCGAGCAGGGCTCCGGCGGTGTGAATCTGGTCGCCCAGCAGGTTCCGCACCCGCGCCACGCCGTCGGAGTAATGGGCGAGCCCGGCGCCGGGCTTGTAACAGAGCAGGATCACGCGCTCGAACGAGGCCAACGCCTCCCGGGCCAGTTCGCTGTCGTCGAGCACCGTCGCGGCGCCGACCAGCGCGCCGGCCGCCTTGGCGTTGCCGTCCATGTAGAGCATGACGTCGGCGTCGCTGCCGCGATAGCCGCCGGTCTCGGCGCGCAGCGTCGTGGTGATGAAGGACGCGATCGCGGCGCAGCGATCGCGATCGGACGGGCGGTTCCACACCAGCGCGGACTCCGCGAACACCCTCAACAACTCCGCGTTGGTGTCCAGCAGCTTCTCGGTGTGGGGCCGCTGCCAGTCCCGCGTGGTGGCGTATCGGTAGAAACCGCCGTCGCGCGCGTCCCACAGCGCGCCGCCCGACATGGCGTCCAGCGTCTGCTCGACGATGGCGCGCCAGCGGTCGTCGCCCGTCTCGCGGAACAGCGCCATGGCGAGGTGCAGGGGCGCGGTGTGCGGAAACTTCGGCTCGGTGCCGAATCCGCCGTGCGTGTCGTCGAAGGTGGCAAAGATCGACGCCATCGCGCCGTCCTGATCCGTCAACCCGGCCGCGTCGGGACCCGGTCGAGCCGCCAGTTCGGCGCCCGCCGTGGGAGCGCCGGCGGCGTGCTCAGCGGCGGCGAAGGCGGAGGCCACCCGGGCCAGCACGGCCGTCATCCGATCGGCGGCGATGAAGGTGCCGCCGGCGATCACCTCGCCCGCCGGCGTCAGGAACGCCGTCGTGGGCCATCCGCCCAGGTTGTAACGCTCGTTGATGTCGGGACGCCGATCGGTGTCCACGCGAACCGGGACGAAGCGATCGCGAACCAACGACGCCACCTCGGGATCCGCGTAGGTGGTGCGGTCCATTTCGTGGCAGGCCTCACACCACGCGGCGGTGATCGACAGCAGTACGGGCCGGCCTTCACGCCCCGCGCGCGCAAAGGCCTCGGCGCTCCACGAGAGCCAGGCGATCATGGCCGATTATCGCAGCAACTATAATGATGGGATGCTGGTGCCGCGGTTCGTCGCCCTGTTCGCGCTCGTGATCTGGGTGGGGGGGCTGCTGGCGCTGGGAGGGATTGCCGCGCCGGCCATCTTCGAGGTGCTCGCCACCCAGCCGGATGGCGGCCGGATGCTGTCGGGCGCGGTGTTCGGCGAAATCCTGCGGCGCTTTCACCTCGTCAGTTACGGCGCTGGCGCGTTGCTGCTGGCGACGCTGCTGCTGCGGAGGGTCCTCGGTCCGGCGCCGCGCCGCTTCGCCTGGCGCGCGGGGCTCGCCACTGTCATGCTCGCCGCCACCGCCTACAGCGGCATCGTCGTGGCGGGCGAGATCGCCACCCTGCAGCGCCAGATTGGTGCCGCGCCCTCGAGTCTTCCTGAAGAGGACGCGCGCCGCGTGCGCTTCGGCCGGCTCCACGGGCTGTCGACCGCCCTGCAGCTGGTGCCGCTCCTCGGCGGGCTGATGCTCATCTACTGGGAGATCAAGGAATGACCGACCTCGACCGGGCGCAGCTCCTCACCGCGGTGCGTTCCGCGGTCGCCGCCGCGCCGAACGCCGACGCGGCGATGCAGCAGGTCGTCCGCCTGCTCAAGGACGCCATCCCGTATTACACCTGGGTGGGCATCTACCTGGTCGACGGCGGCGAGCTGGTGCTCGGGCCCTTTCTCGGCGCGCCGTCCCCGCACACGCGAATCCCGCTTGGCCGCGGCATCTGTGGCGCCGCGGCCACCGAGAAGCAGACCATCATCGTGGACGACGTCAATGCGGACCCGCGATACCTGGCCTGCAGCATTGAAACCAGGTCCGAAATCGTGGTGCCTATCATGAACGGGGCTGACGTGCTCGGGGAGATTGACATCGACAGCGATCGCCCCGCGGCGTTCGGCACGAACGACCGCGCCCTGCTGGAGCCCGTCGCGGCGCTGCTGGCCGAGGCCCTCTCCAAAGCCTGACCCCCAGCAACGCCCAACCACCAACTACCAATACCAACCACCAACTACCACATGGCCCACACCATCACGCTCATCCCCGGCGACGGAATCGGACCCGAAGTAACCGCCGCCGTTGTCCGCATCTTCACCGCCGCGGGGCTGGAGATTGAATGGGACCGGCAGGACGCCGGAGTGATCGCCTTCAAGCGGTTCGGGCAGTCGCTGCCGCCGCAGCTGCTGGATTCGATCAAGGCGAACAAGGTCGCGCTCAAGGGACCGGTGACGACGCCGATTGGTGAAGGCTTCACCAGCGTCAACGTCGGCCTGCGCAAGGCGCTGGACCTCTATTCGAACCTCAGGCCGGTGAAGAACCTGCCGGGCGTCGACAGCCGATTCCAGGACGTCGACCTCATCATCGTGCGCGAGAACACCGAGGATCTCTACGCCGGTCTCGAACACGAGATCGTGCCGGGCATCGTCGAGAGCATCAAGATCATCACCGAGCGCGCCTCCACGCGGATCGCGAAGTTCGCCTTCGAGTTCGCCCGCAGCTACGGGCGCAAGCGCGTCACGGCGATCCACAAGGCGAACATCATGAAGCTCAGCGACGGCCTGTTCCTGGAGAGCTGCCGCCAGGTGTCGCGCGAGTTCATCGACATCACCTACGACGAGCGGATCGTCGACGCGGCCTGCATGCACCTGGTGATGCACCCCGAGAAGCTCGACGTCCTGCTGCTGCCGAACCTCTACGGCGATATCGTGTCGGACCTGTGCGCGGGGCTGGTCGGCGGGCTCGGCGTCGTACCAGGGGCGAACCTGGGAACGGAGATCGCGGTGTTCGAAGCGGTCCACGGCAGCGCGCCCGACATCGCGGACCAGAACCTCGCCAACCCGACCGCCCTGTTGCTGTCCGGCCTGCTGATGCTCAACCACATCGGGGAGCCCGCCAGTGCCGAGCGAATCCGCGGCGCCCTCACGCGGGTGCTGGTGGCGCGCACCGTCCGGACCCGTGACCTCGGCGGGACGGCGAGCACGACCGACTTCACCGACGCGATTTGCCGGGAAATCGAGCGTTCCTAGCGGTTTGATATAGTCGAAAGGGTAAGTGCTGCCAGACGATATCACCCAAGCCGTTCTCGCCCGGAAGGATGTCGTGCGCTATCTGCGCGGCGGGCGTGGGCAGAGTGAGCTAGAGGCGCGGGAACGGATCAACTCCTATCTCGACGAGCTGCGGACCACGCAGCGCTACCCGATTTACCGGGCGTTGAAGCATCCGCTCTACCCCATCCTGCGCAAGGTCGAGCGCGTCCAGGAGCACGTCGAGATCGCGCAGCAGGCGACGCGCGCCGGCCGGGTCATCTACGTCTCGAATCACAAGTCGCACCTCGACTACCTGGTCGAGCCCCTCGTCCTCGACGACAACGGCATCCGTCCGCCGGTCACCGCCGCGGGCATCAACCTGTTCGGCGGACCGCTCGGGCTGCTCCACCGCCATGTCACCGGCGCGATCCCGATCCGCCGCAACACGAAGGACCCGGCCTACCTGGTCACGCTGATGGCATACGTCGCGGAGCTCCTCCAGCGCAGCGACCTGCTGTTCTACATCGAAGGCGGCCGTAGCTACACCGGCGAGATGAAGACGGCCAAGACGGGGCTGCTGCACGCGACGCTGCAGGCCGACGTCGCGGGTGCCGTCATCGTCCCTCTGGCGGTCGCCTACGACATCGTGCTCGAGGACCACATCCTGCCGCACCAGGCGGTGAAGCGCCGGGCGCGGCCGTTTGGACGCGAAGTGGCGGAGATGGTCCGCTACGCGGTCGGCTACCAGTCGCGCGCGTTCGTCACGTTCGGCCGGCCCATCCCGCTCGGCGGCTACGATCCGGAATCGCGCCGCGAGGTGATGGGCCTCGGACACCAGATCCGCGATGCCATCGGCTTGTTGTACAAGGTGCTGCCGACGGCGATCGTGGCCGCGGCGATGCGCCCGTCGACGACACGGGGCGAGCTCGAAACGCGTGCCGACGTGATCATCGATGCGCTGCGCCAGGCGAAGGCCAACCTCGCCGTCACGAACGGCCGTGACGCGGTCGACGCCGGCGCGCAGATGCTCATCGATCGCAACGTCATCCACCTCGAGCGCGGCGGGCGCTATCGCGTCCGTGAGCGCACGGTGCTGCGTTACTACGCGCGCACCATCCAGCACCTGCTCGTGCCGCAGCGGGCCAGCACCCACTGATGCTGCAGGCCGTTTCAAAGACTTTTTTTCACCTCCTCGCCGGCAGCCAGACCCTGAAACGCGTCGCGTCGCGTTACGGGATGCGCTCCCGTGGCGGCTTCGCGCGCCGGTTCATCGCCGGAGAGACCGTCGAAGAGGCGATCGACGCGGCGCGGCAGATCCAGGGACACGGCCTGCGCGTGACACTCGATTACCTGGGCGAGAGCGTGGGCTCGATTGCCGCGGCGGACGCCGCGACGCGCGCCTACATCGCGGTGGTGGACAGCATCGCCGCGTCGGGTATCGAGCGCAACCTCTCGCTGAAGCTGACGCAGCTCGGGCTGACCGTCGATCGCGCGACCTGCGTCGACAACCTGCGGCGGATCCTCGATGCCGCCACGGCCAAGGAGTTCTTCGTCCGCATCGACATGGAGAACTCCCCGTTCACCGCGGTCACCCTCGAGGTGTTCGAAACCGCGTGGCAGCTGGGCTATCGCAACGTCGGCGTGGTG
>JBKJRJ010000240.1:0-4521 GCA_046594705.1 Vicinamibacterales bacterium | reverse complement strand
GCCGTTGGTAGTAACTGTTCTCCGGCGTCAGCGCCGGGACGTCCGACAGCAGCTTCCCGAGCAGCTCGAGGCCCGGCACGTGCTTGCCGAGCACAACCAGACACACCGTGAGCGGCGTCGCCATCAGCAACCCGAGCGGTCCCCACAGCCACGTCCAGAACGCGACCGACACCATGAGTGCCACCTGCGAGACCCCCATCGCGCCCGCGTAGAGCACCGTCTCGAGGACCAAGTTCGTAAACAGCTCGAGCGCGCCGTAGAGCGCCGCGACTTCGAGCGGACGCGTCCACCCGGGCAGCGCGGCAAAGGACATGAGCACCGGACCCGCCGCGGCGCCGATCGGCCCCAGGTAGGGGATGAACCGCAGCACGGCACCGATCGCGCCCCAGAACAATGGATAGGGCACGCCGAACCACCACAACCCGGTGGCCGCGATGGCGCCATAAATGCCGTTGACGATGGTCTGCAGCAGCAGCTGGCGGCTGACGCGGGAACCCGCTTCGTCGAGCGCCTTGGTCGTGATCGCGAGATGGCCGTGGCCGACCAGCCCGATCATGCGATCGCGCAGGTCCTCCCGCTCGAGCAGCATGAAGAGCACCAGCACCACGACCGATAAGGCCGTGCCGATGGGAGCCAGCACCGGCCCGAGCCAGCCGATCGCCGAGAACCCGCGTGGCGGCCCCGAGCTGACGACGACGGGATTGACCGACGTTCCCGCGGGCTGCGCCACGCCGAGATCGCGCTGCAGTTCGGTCATCGCCTGCTCGAACTTCGAGACCGAGCTGCCGCTGCTGGCGCCCTGCACGTCGCGCACCTTGGCCCGGATGTTGGCCCGATAGGTCGGCAGGTCGGTACCGAGGCTCGACATCTGCCGCACCACGCCCCAGCCGGCCAAACCCAGAAAGGTGAAGACGAGGACCACCACCAGCAGGACCGCCGGCACGCGACCGATCCGGCGCTGAAGCCAGGTCACCGGCGGCGCCAGGACGAAGGTGAGGAGAATGGCGAGGCTGACCGGCACCAGGACGGCCTGCGCCCAATACAGCACCGCGACCACGAGGACGCAGCCGGCAAAGGTCACCCACGCCGTGAGCGGCTTGAAGAAGTCGTTCATGAATGCGTCGCGAACCTCAGCAAGGGGCGTGCCCGGGACGACCTACCGCCACGCCGCGGCGGTTTCCTGGGCGAAGGCATCGAATCCCCGCGGCGCGTGTCCCAGGAGGGCCGTGAGACGCGCCACCGATTCGGCGCTCGCGATCAATCCGTGCGTCTGGAAGAATTCGTACATGTAGCGGAAATCGAACACCATCCACGCCGGCAGGTACTGCAGCTGCTGCTTTTCCCACGCATCGAGGTCGTCGCCGGCGTAGGTAATTGGCTTGCCGAGCGCCTCGCTCCACGACTTCGTGGTGGACGCACCGGTGACCGCTTCGGGACCGACCAGATCGTAGGTCTGACCTTCGTGCCCCTTTTCGGTGAGAGCGATCGCGGCCGCTTCCGCGATGTCGCGCACGTCCACCCGCGACAGCCCGATGCGGCCGAGCGGCTGCGGATAGACCGCGGACTGCACGAGCACGTCCTTGTACCAATAATCGTTCTGGTGGAAGTTGTTGGGGCGCAGGATGGTGAACGGGATGCCCGACCCTTTCAGGGCTTCCTCCACGCCAATCTTGGCGCCGAAGTGCGGCAGCCAGGGCGCCTTGTGGACGTCGTGGACCGAGGTGTAGACCACGTGCGACACTCCCGCGAGCCGCATGCCGGTGATCGCCATCAGCGCTTCGTTCGCCTCGGTCTGGCTGACCGGGCTGATCAGGAAGACGCGGTCCACCCCCTCGAATGCGCCCCGGGCGGTCGCCGGTTGGAGCAGATCCCCTTTGACGGCGGTGACGCCCCTGGTCTCCTTCAATTTGGCCGGATCGCGAGTGAGGACCTTCACGCTCTCGTTGCGCTGCAGCAGTTCCTTGACCACTGCTGACCCGACCGTTCCCGTGCCGCCCGTTACCAGAATGCTCATCTACTCGCCCTCCAGCGCCTAAGACGCGGCGCAGCCTTCAAAGGTCCCACCTGGCGGAAGACCATCCGCATGTGGGTGGCCGGCGCGCCAGGCGCGTACTCGAACTCCGCCACCGCTGCAAAACCCAAGCGCGCCCAGAACGGCGCCGAGCCCTGGACCGAGACGAGCTCGCTCGCGCGCAGGCCGAGGCCACGCGCGAGGTCGAAGAGCGTCGTCACCAGCTGCCCCGCCAGTCCCTGTCCGCGATAGGTCGCCGCGACACCGAGGTTGTGGATGTACAACACGTCGGCGGCCGGCGGCAGGGCCTCCAGCGGCTCGCGCAGATCGAGCACGGTGCCGGACGTCAGCGGCAGCGCGAACGCCATGGCGCACAACGCCGTCCCGTCGAACACTCCCCACGCGCCGGGTGGACACAATATCAGGAGCCGCAGGAACGCCTCGTCCGAAATGCGCAGCCCCGGCTCGTAGAGCTCCGCTTCCAGCCGGCGGATCTCGGGGAGGTCGTCGGAGGTCAGGTGCCGGCGCGTGAGCACGCTCATCCTTTGACGAGAAAGCCCTTCGCGACGAGGACCTCACGCACGCGGTCGCGCAGCTCCCCCTGCAGTTCGACGCCATCCTCGGTGGCGGTGCCGCCGGTGCCGCACGCGCGTTTCAGCTCCTGGCTCAGATCTTTGAGGAACGCGGCATTGTTCGGCAGGCCGAAGACCACCGTGACGGTCTTGCCGCCGCGCCCCTTTTTCTCCATGCGCAGCTTGGCGACAGGGCGCGTGGGCACCGGCTCGCTCGCCGCCTGTCCGCAGGTGCAGCCACGCTCGGGCAGGCCGCAGCCGCGGCAGATCTTTCCCGCGGCGCTCGAGTAGACGATCCTGGCGTTTTCGCGATCTCTCATGGCGTCGGACGTGATACGAGTGACGTGGTGCCCCGGCAATTGTACGTCGCGCGACCCGTGGTTGTAATCGTGCTTTGGACGGCGGCGCTGGTCGCGGCTGCGGGGCTGATCAGCTTTCGCAGCACCTACGAGCCCGACCTCTGGTGGCATCTCGCGCAGGGCCGGGAAACCGCGGCGGGTCATCTCGTCCGCACCAACCTGTTCAGCTTTGCCTATCGCGATTACCCGCAGTCGTACACCTCCTGGTTGTTCGACCTCGTGGCCTACGGACTCTGGACGCGCACCGGCGCCGCCGGTATCCAGGCGGCGCAGGCGCTACTGCTTGCCGCAACGCTCGGCGCGGTGGCGGCCGCCTGTCGTGTGCGGGCCTCGGCGGCGTCCGCGATCGCGGTGTGCCTGTTCGGCTGGCTGATCCTCGAGCCGCGGGCGCTGCCCCGTCCGCACCTGGTGTCGTTTCTCGGCGTGGCGGTCTGCATCCTGCTGATCGAGCGCGCGCGCGCGACACGATCCTGGCGGCCGCTCCGCTCGGCCCCGCTCGTCATCGCCGTGTGGTCGAACCTGCATGTCGAGTGCGTCTTCGGTGTCGGCGCGCTGGGGCTCTTCGCCATCGGCGAGTGGCTACGGCCGCGCGACCTGCCGCGCGCGGACGCGTCGAAGGCCCTCGTCCTGGCAATGGCCGCGCTGGCGGCCACCGCCGTGAATCCCTATGGGATCGGACTGCTGCAGTACTTGTCCGAGAACACGTTCGTGCCGCAGGTCCTCAACATCGCCGAGCTCCGTCCGCCCTACTTGCCGAACTATCGGGGCTTCTTCGCCTGGGCCATCCTCGTCACGCTGCTGGTCGCCATCCGCTGGCGCCGCGTGACGCTCGCGGACGGCTTGACGCTGGCCCTGTTCGCGGCGATGGGCGCCCGGTATCTGCGGCTGACGCCGCTGCTCTTCCTGGTGTCGGCGCCCCTCGTCGCGCGCGGCCTCGACGACCTGCCATCCTTTCGCCGCCACCGCCGCGCGGTCGCGCTGACCGCGCTCGTCGCGGTGCTGCTGATGGCGCGCGTCCCGATCCCCGCACTCGTGCGGGGCGTGCGGATCGGCGGAGACGCGCTGGCGCCGCCGGCGCTGTTCTCGGTCGCGGCGATGCAGTTCGCGCGCGACCGCGGCCTCGCCGGGCCGGCCTTCACCAGCATGAATCTCGGCGGCTACGTGACGTGGCAGCTCTATCCGTCGACGCTCGTGTTCCTCGACTCGCGCCTGCAGGCGTATCCGCCGGAACACTTCCGCGCCGTGATGGCCGCGGCCAGCAATCCTCTGGAATGGGACAGACTGACCGCCGGCGTGGATTGGGCGGTCCTTTCCCTCCCGCGAAACAACGAGCTGTCGGGCGTCGGCAGGTTCCGGGCTCCGGAGTGGGGCACCGCCTATCGTGACGCGGCGATCGAGATCGTGGTGCGGCGTGCCGGCCGCTACGGCGCGCTGGCCTCGACATTCTGACCGGACCGCCGCACTCAACAACCCGTGCTAGGATGGCCTCCTGATGTTGATGACACCGCACGCGCTTTTCTGCGTGGCGTCCGGCTCCCGCCGGGCGGAGTGTCTCTGCAGTTGTAGATAGCGCGGCCGT
>JBKJRJ010000222.1:0-2737 GCA_046594705.1 Vicinamibacterales bacterium | reverse complement strand
GGTACAGCCAACTGGATTGGCACGCAGTCGAGCTGGTCGTACATGCGCAAGGACACGCTCAAGATCGACTACGTCATCACGCCGGCGCAGCGGCTGACCGTCCGCGGCACGCACATCCCGTGGCACTTCAACGAGCCGTTCGTCGGTACGTTCGACCGCGCCCAGTGGTGGTGGTCCCGCCCGAACCGCACGGGAGCCGTCAGTCTCAACAGCGTGCTGTCCTCCACCCTGCTCAACGAGTTCACGTTCTCGACCAACTCCGACGGCAAGGGAGACATCCAGATACTGCCTGAATGCGGCGATCAGTGCGATCGCCGCACCTACGGCCTCAAGTATCCCTACCTGTTTCCCGGCACCAAGGAGTACGAGCAGAAAATCCCGACCATCCGGGTCAGTGGCCTGTCGACCATGGATGGCGGGCCGTACCCGGGATACTGGGCCGGTTTCGTGTTTGCGTGGGCGAACAATCTCACCAAAGTGATCGGCCGCCACACCACGAAGGCCGGCGTGTTCATCGAATACTCGGGCCAGGACGACTACATCCAGTTCACCACCGCCAGCCAGGGCACCACGAACAACCAGAACGGTGAGGCGCGGTTTCTCGACGCCGGCCATCCCCGCTCGACGGGCCTCGCGCTGGGTAACGCCATCCTCGGCAACTTCAACGACTACACGGAAATGGGGCGCAAGGCGCTGACGCCGTGGGCGGCGACGGCGTTCGACTGGTACGTCCAGGACAACTGGAAGGCCAGTGCCAAGCTGACCGTCGAGGCGGGGGTCCGGTATTCGCTCTGGCCGCCGTGGCACAGCAAGGCGGGCAACATCGCGATGTTCCATCCGGGTTTCTACGATCCGAGGAACGCCGCCGTCGTGGATCGCACGGGCGGCTTCATCGTCAGCGGCGATCGCTACAACGGGATCGTGCTGCCAGGAGACAAGGCGCCCTCGGGCAGCAAGGTGCCCGAGCTGGCGAGCGGAGAGTTCGACCGGCTGCGACACGGCCTGCCGGCGGGGTTCTCGAAGACCCACAAGAACCTGTTCCAGCCGCGCGTCGGCTTCGCGTACGCGATCAACGGCAAGACGTCGCTGCGCAGCGGTCTCGGCCTGTTCTACAACCGGACGATGATCAACCGGGATACGGCGCTCGGCGGCAACCCCCCGTTCCAGCCCCAGCAGAGCGTCATCAACGGCAACATCGATGCGCCCGGTGGGGCAGGTTCGATTCGGCGCGACTTTCCGTTCGTCATGACGATGCAGGATCTCGAGCTCAAGGTGCCGAGCGCGTGGAACTGGAACCTCACCTTCGAACGCGAGCTGCCGTGGTCCACGACCGTCGAGGCGGCCTACGTCGGACGCCGGGGCCTCAACAACCAGCGGAAGCGCAATATCAACCAGCTCCAGCCCGGCACCATCCAGGCCAATCCGGGTGTCAATCCGAACGCGCTGCGGCCGTATCTCGGCTACGCGGTGATCGGTCTCGGCGAGAACTCCGGGCGTTCGCAGTACGACGGACTGCAGCTGAGCGTGGAGCGGCGCGTCGCCAAGGGGCTTCACGCGGGACTGGCATACACGTATTCAAAGACGAAGGACAACTCGTCGAACCTGACCGATACGCTGCCGAATGCCTACGACGACAGCGCGTATTGGGGCCGCTCGGACCTCGATCGGCCGCACGTGCTCATCGTCAACTACATGTACCAGCTGCCGTTCGGGCGCGGCTCAGGGGTGTGGTCGAAGCTGCTGGGGAACTGGGACGTCTCCGGGATTTACCAGTACCAGTCGGGCGCGCCGTTCTCCATCCGCACCAACGACGACTTCGCCGGTGTGGGTCCAGGGAGCGGGGCGCAGTTCTGGAATCAGATTGCCGATCCGCGCATCGCGCCCGGCGACTTCACCACCTCGGTGGTCTGGTTCAACAAGGACGCCTTCGCGCGTCCGGCCGCGGGCACCTTCGGCGTGCAGCCCCGCAACGGCCTGCGCAATCCGCCGTTCTGGGTGACCGATTTCGGCTTGCGCAAGTCGGTGCCGCTCGGCGGGCAGCGGCGGATGCAGTTCAGGCTCGAGGCCTTCAACCTCCTGAACCACCCCAACTGGAGCGGCGCTAACAGCAATCCGACCAGCGGATCGTTCGGGCTGATCACGGGCAAGAATGGCGAGCGCCGCATCCAGCTCGCCGCCAAGTACATGTTCTGAGATCGAGACTGAGTCGCTACGGCGTCAGCCACCGTACGAACCACTCGATCGCGGCCTGTTGCGCCGGCTCGCCGAAGGCGTGCCCGGTTTTCGGCTGGATGTGCAGGACGAACCTATCCTGCGCGTGTGCGTCCCGATACGCGCGCTCCGCGGCGGCCGCGGACTCCTGGACGCCGGGGAGCGGCGTGCGGGCGTCCGAATCGCCGTTGATCACGAGCAACGGCCGGGGCGCAATCAGCGGCAGCATCGCGGGCGCGTCGAACTCGGCGTAGATGCCGGGGACGACGCGGTCGTAGAACCGGCGGACCGACGCGGCATCGACCGTTGGCCTCCCAGCGTCGGCCGCCGCCGCATCGACGGCCGCCTGAAACGTCCCCACGCGCGATTGCCAGGCGTCGTGGTCCAGTGCCCAGCGAAAGCTCTGCACGCCGATGACGGGGACGGCCGCGGCGATGCGGGGATCGGCGGCGGCCGCCAGGTAGGTTTCCATCCCCCCCTTGGAAATACCCGTCACTCCGATGCGCGCGCCATCGACGTCCTGGCG
>JBKJRJ010000009.1:0-8657 GCA_046594705.1 Vicinamibacterales bacterium | reverse complement strand
GGCGAAGAGCAGGAACAGTGCCGTGATCGCGAGGTTGACCCAGGGGTTGGCGGCGAAGCGGTTCAGTCCGGCGGCGCCGGCGACGGCCGCGAGCACGGTGCCGACGGCGGTGAAGGTCAGCACGATCCCGAAGCCGTAGAGGGTCGCCGATCCGGCCGCCCGCGCGCGCGTCGGCGCCGCCCGCGGCGTGAAGTAGGAGACGGTGATTGGCACCATCGGAAACACGCAGGGCGTCAGCAGCGACAGCGCGCCCATCGAGACGGCCAGCCACAGGAACCCCGCCCACGAGTCCGCCCCGGCGCCGAAAGCGGCAGGGCCGGAGGCCGGAATTTGGAGACTCGATGCCGGACTTTGCAGACTCGATGCCGGAGGTTGGAGACTCGAGGCTGGCGGTGGAAGGCTGGAGGCAGGCCCGACGCTGGAGCGTGCCTGTCGCAGGTTGGCAGCCTCCGACCTCTTCCACGTCACCGGCACGGCCAGCGCGATAGTCTTCGGCGGCAGGCACAGGCGGTTCGTGCAGGCCTGGAAGCCCACCTCGACGCGGAGCGTCGCGGCACGTCCGGCGGCATCGGCGGCGAGGCGCACCGGCAGGATCAACGTCAAGGTGCCGCCGTAGGTCTCCGTCTTGATCTCGAAGTTCGGATCGAACGCCGTCACCGGCTCCGGGCCGCGGAGCGGTCCATTGCGCGTGAACGGCGGCCGGACGCCGATCGCCACGGTCGTGGGCACCGGGCCGCCGGGACCCTGCGTCACCGAATACACGTGCCAGTCCTCTTCGGCGACAGCGGTAATCGCGACGTCGAAGCTGCCGCCGGGTCTGATGTCGCGGGTGACGACCGTCGCGGACCACGCGACGGGGTTCTCCTGTGCCGCGCGTCCGGCTGCGATCTCCGGCGGCACGCACACCCGCGCGAACAGGACGACGAGCAGGACCGGGCGCGCGATCATCGCACTACCGGCGGCTGGACGCGCCCGCGAGCAGCGCTTCAATCTGCAATTCGAACGCGCGTTGCTCCCGCGGGCTGCGGATGATACCGGGCTTGAACATGATGCGCCCCTCCCCGTCCACCAGCAGGTTGGTGGGGAAGCCGCGGGCGGCATAGGCTTGCTCGGCCCACTCGATGTCGGTCTCGAGCGCGTGAAACGTGAACCGGTTCCTCGTAAGGTAGGGCATCACGAACGCCTGCTCGTCGGGCAGCACGTTGAGGGACAGGATTTCGAATCCGCGGTCCCGATATTTATCGAGCACCCGCTGCAGGGTCGGGAACTCGCCGCGGCAGGGGCCGCACGAGGGGTACCAGAAGTTCAGCAGCACGACCTTGCCGCGGTAATCGGCCAGCGACACTTGCCTTCGATCCGGGTAGCCGGGCAGCGTGAAGGCCGCCGCCGGTGTGGCGGAGGCCACTCGCCGCTCCCACAAGTCAGCGTCGATCGCGGCGGCCGTTTTCCCCAGGGCACGGCCGGTGCGCCCGAGCGCGTCGAGCAGCCCGTCCGACGGCGCCTTCGCGGCGGCGGCCGCCAGACCGGCATAGGCGGCGGGCGCATCCCCCGACGCCTCGAGCGCGGCCGCGCGGGCGATCGCGAACGGCGCCTGATCGCGGTAGCTCGCCAGCGGCTTCGCGGTGTCGAGGCGGCTCACCGCGGCCTTGCCTTCGCCCCTGGCCACCAGCGCGGCCGATTCGCTCAGCGCCAGCGCGTGAGCCGCGAGCTCCGTCCACGATTTCTGCTCCGACGTCGCGCTGATACGCGCCACCATCTCGGTCGCGAGCGTCACGGCTCTTGCCGGCTGGCGGCCGACCAGGAGCTCGAACAGGTCGGACATCCCCGATTCCGACCACGAGAACGTCTCCGGTGGAAATTCCTGTCGCAGCCGTTCGTAGATCGCGAGCTTGGCCGGCACGTCGGTGGTTTCGTAGGCCGCCCAGTACAAACCCTGCGCCGCGCGCTCGGTGCCCGGAAACCTCGACGCCATGTCCTGCAGCAAGCGCAGCGATGCGGCCGGGTCCACCGACTTCATCGCACTGGCGTAATAAAACAGGTACGACGGGTCGGACGGATTCAGGTCTGCGGCTTTCTTCAGGTATGCCAGGCGGCCGGCGTTGTCGCCGCGCAGTTCCGCGATCAGCGCCAGGTCCTGGTACGGGCGCGCGAAGGCGGGGCTGATCGTCGTGGCGCGCGTCAAATGCCGCTCGGCGACGTTCCAGTCCTTCCCCGCCAGCCGCGACAGCGCCCATTGGTAGATGGCGTTGTCCGGATGCGCGGCCGCCCAGCCGTCGTACAGCGTCTTCAGTCCCGCTTCCGCCCGCTTCTTCGCGTCTCCGTTGCCGGCGCGCTTCTCGGCGTCGTAGGCATAGGCCGCCATACCGGTCGTGGCGATGAACTCGTCGTGCGCCTCCAGATAGCGCGGGTCGAGGTCAACCGCCTTGCGAAAGAGTTCCGCGGCCTTGGCGGGATCCCCGGCCCGGTCCGCCGCCCGGCCAGCGTCGAACAACGTCTTGGCTTCCGGCGTGCCCGAGCTGTGGGCCGGCGGCGCCTGTGGCGCCGCCAGCGCGAACGCAAGGAGGGCCAGCACAATCGGCTGTGTCGTCATGGCTGTTGCCATTGTAGACGGCCAGTCGCCCGCCCCCCGTCCGCGTTTTCAGTCCGGGGTCGACAGCACCTCTCTCAGAGCGGTGAGCAGCGTTGCCGCGCTGTAGGGTTTCGGCAGGAAGTGCCGGACCAATGCGCCGGGACCCTCCGCCGCATCGTCGCCGCGGCCGTGCATGCCGCTCGACGCGATGATGCGGACGCCCGGGTCGAGGCTCTGCAGTGCCCGGATGGTCGTGGGACCGTCCATCACCGGCATCATCATGTCGGTGATGACGACCGCAATCTGGTGCTTCCGCTCGGTGTAGATGGCCAGCGCCTCCGCGCCGTGGGCCGCGAGCACGACACGGTATCCGAACGCCTCGAGCATCCGCTGCGTCATCATGCGCACGGGCGCCTCGTCGTCCACCACCAGGATCAACTCCCCCGCGCCCCGAGGACGGTCGGGCGGCGGCTCGGCGGCGGCAGGCAGCGGCCGCGGCGACACCTGCGCCGGCACGTAGACCGAAAAGGTCGAGCCCGCGCCGGGGGCGCTCGTGACCCGGATGAAGCCGCCGTGGCTCTTGACGATCGCGAGAGACGTCGAGAGGCCGAGGCCGGTGCCCTTGCCGACGTCCTTCGTCGTGAAGAACGGCTCGAAGATGCGATCGACCACCGCCGCCGCAATGCCGGCGCCGCTGTCACGCACCTGCAGCAGGACATGCGCTCCAGGGGTGGCGTCGATGTTCGCGCTGCAGAAGGCCTGCTCGAGCACCACGTTGGTTGCGGACAGCGCCAGGGTGCCGCCGTCCGGCATCGCATCGCGCGCGTTCACGCAAAGGTTCAGCAGCACCTGGTGCAACTGGATCGGATCCCCCGACACCGCCCACACGTCGTCCGCAACGGCGACCGTCACGTCGATGTGCTTCAGGAACGTGTCGTTGACGATGCGCTCCATATCGTGGAGGAGCACGCTGGCATCCACCGCCACCCGGCGGCCTTCAACGCCCCGGGCGAACGACAGCACCTGCTGCACCATGTCGGCGCCACGGCGCGCGCTCGCCTCGAGGGTCTGCAGCAGGTCGCGCCGGCCAGGGTCGCTCTCGCCGTCGCTGAGCAGGCCGACCGACACCATGATCGGCGTCAGCACGTTGTTGAGATCGTGCGCGATCCCTCCGGCGAGCGTGCCGATGCTCTCCAGGCGCTGCGCGCGCAGGAACTGCTGCTCGAGCGTCCGCCGCCCGGTGATGTCGGTATTGATCATCAGGACCGCCCCGGCGCCGCCGGCTTCGTCCTTCACGAACGTCCAGCGGCTCTCGATGACGAGGGCCCGACCGTCCTTGCGGACCTGAGAGAGCTCACCCAGCCAGTCCCCCTGCTGCACCACCGTCCGCATGGCCTCGTCGAATACCGTCGGATCCGGCTGAAGGCCGCGCCCCTCCGTGCCGAGCATCTCCGCCGCCGTCCAGCCATAGAGCCGCTCGGCGCTCTTGTTCCAGTAGGTGATGCGGTGGTCGAGGCCGCGAACGATGATCGCGTCCTGCGCCTTGTCGAGCAGCGAGGCCTGCTCCGCCACCCTCCCGTGCACAGCGTGCAGGTCCTCCATCGTCTGCTCGAGCTGGACGACGGTCCGTTTCCGCCGCGCCAGCGCCGCGATCAGCACCGCGGCAAAAAAAGCCATCACCGCGCTGACCATCGCGGCGCCGAGATAATTGCGGCGACGCCGCTCGGCCGACTGTTGCAGGACATCGGCTTCGGCGACGCCGACGCTGACGATCAGGGGATAGTGGCGAAGTGTCCGGAAGGCATAGTAGCGGAGCACGCCGTCGAACAATCCGGGCGCGCGGTACGCCCCGATCGGGTGAGCCATCTGCTCGGCCATCAAATGCCCGCCCGCCAGATTCTCCCCGGAGGTCTCCTCCTGGCCGACCCGCCGCGCGCGCGAAATCCCGTCGACCCCGACGAGCGCAATGAGGTCGCCCGCGCGCAGCGTCGCATCGCCGTAGAACTCCGAGAAGCGGACCGGGTCGATCTGCACCGAGACGATGCCTCCGAAGGCGCCGTCGGGCTGGTTGATGCGAAGCGAGACCGGCACCGTGGACCGGCCGGTCAAGCGCGACAGAATGGGCTGGCCGACGAAGACCTTGCCCGTGTCGCCTGGCTGATGCACGGTGAAATGCGGGCGATCAGCGGCGGTCAGCGGGCCTTCGGGAAGCTTGCCATAACTGGTGGCCACCAGGCGGCCATGCTGGTCGACGACGCTGAGGGCGGTGAACAGGCTGGCGTCGATGGTGCCGTCCGCGATGAGGCCCGGAATGTCGATCGCGGATCCGTCGCGCGCGTACTCGCGCCTGACGTAGCCGGCGACGGCCTCGGCGGCGGCGATGGTACGGATGGTGAACTGTTCGAACGCCACCGCCAGGGTGGAGTTGCGCTCGATCGCGGTGGTGATGGCCTCACGGCGCTCGACGCGCGCCTGGGCGATGACGGCAATCCAGGTGAGCGCGATGGCGGCGAGGCACACACCGCCGATGGCCGCGGTGGTGCCAGCGGAGTGTCGTGCGAACGCCACGATGCGGCGGATCACGGGGTGCGGCGTGGCGACTCCGAGCGGCCGGGTGTCAGCTGGCCTGTTGCTGCGGCGGCGCCGGGGCCCGGACCGGGACCGGGACCGGCATCTTCAGGCCCGGCATCGGCGAACCCCTGAACAGCTGCTTGGCGGCGCGCGCGAGGATCCGCGCAGTCTTAGCCGACCGCTGCACGCGGGCGCTATCGGTGGCAATCCCGGTGTTGGCGTACATCTGCCGGTAGAGCTTCGAGATCAGCACGAACGCGAGGCGGCCCTTGGTCGACTTGACCGACTTGGACGCGCGCGACCAGACCCGCGGCAGGCTGTAGAAGTCGTCCCACGCGCCCTGCGTGCCGACGCGGATCTCTTCGAGCTTCATGTGCGGGTGCTCGGTATAGAGCTTGGGCCGGCGCGGCTCGGGAATCAGCCAGTGCTGGGTGATCGGGACGCCGTCCACCTTGGTGTCGCTGTTCTTGGTGTCCTTGGCCCACTTCTCGAAGTCGAGCGTGCCGGGGAAAGGGGTCAGCAGGACGAACTGGGCGAACGTGAGGTCGGCCTTTTCGGCCAACGCGACGGTCGCCGCGAAGGTGTCCTTCTTGTCGCTCGGCAGCCCGAAGATGAACGAGCCGAGGACATGGACGCCGTGTTTGCGGAACTGCTTGAGGCGCGCCACCAGTTCGTCGCCCGACAGGTTGAAGCCCTTGTAAACGTCCTTCAGCCCCTCCGGGGTCACGGCTTCGACGCCGACCAGCGCACCGCGGATGTGCGCGCGCCGCATCGCATCGAGGAAGTCGGTGTCCTCGGCCGCTTCCATCGTGATCTGGGTGAAGAACACGATGTCGTCAGGCAGCTGTTCGAGCTGCGCCATCAACGCGAAGCGCTCGGCGCGCAGCGCCTCGAGCTCGAGCAGCCGGGTCTTGTCGGCGCGGCGCCGGGCCATCGCCAGGTCCTCGAACGAAACGGGATAGAAATTGTCGTCCGCGAGGGCGATGAAGCGGAAGCCGAGGCGGCGGAGGTCGACGACCTCCTGCACCACCCGATCGACCTCGCGCTGGCGCGGCTCCTGGCCGTCGGTGCGCCAGACCGAGCAGAACGAGCAGTGCTTCGGGCAACCGCGCACGGTCTGCACGGACGCCCACATGTACTTGTCCTTGGGGAGCAGGTCCCAACGCGCGGGCAGGAACTGGTCGCCTTCGATCCGGCCGCCGTCGTAGATCCGCTGCGGCGTCCCGGCGAAACAGTCCGCGACCACCTTCGACCACACGACGTCGCCGTCGCCCTTGACGACCGCGTGGGCGTTGCCGTGCTCGTGCACCTCGTCGGGGAACAGCGTCGCGTGAATGCCGCCGTAGACGACCCACGCGCCGCGCTCGCGCGCCAGGCGCCCGACCTCATACCCGCGCAGCGCGTTGCCGGTATGAATGCCGATCCCGACCACATCGCCCCTGCCGACCTGGTTCATGTCGAGGGGCTCGAGGGTTTCGTCGAGGATATTGGGGTCGCCCCACGTCGTGCCGGTCGCCGCCGCGAGGACGAATAGCCACCGCGGGGTGATGACGGCCACCCCGAAGGATAGATTGCTGGGATTAATCAAATGTACGCGCGAGGACAACAGGGCACCTCTCTGGGAGAATGCAGTATCATACTGTGTCTCAGCATCTTGCGGGGAGAAACCTGCCCTTCCGGCGGGCAGGGGGAGCAAACTCATGGCACATCGTTCACGACCGACCACCAATAAGCGCCAGCGGGAGCAGGCACGAATCGCGAAACGTAACGATAAAGCGGCGCGCCTGGCCGATCGGGTGAAGAATCCCGCCGACCGCGCCGGCCTTGCGGCTGGGGTCGATCCCGACATCGCCGACATCCGCCCAGGCCCGCAACCGCTCGCCGACTGGCAGATCGACGAGACGGTCGAAGAAAAGCCCGACGAGGCCTGATCCGAGCCTCCTCGGTGCCCTGGCCCGGCGCCTCCGCTGGACGCGTCGCGATGATCGCCGAGCCTAATCGCGGTCCACGACGCCTGTTTTTCACCTCACCAGTAAGATCCCTTCACTTCAGTGCAGTCTGCAATCTGCAATGTCTACTGCACCCACTCGGCGATGAAGACGTTGGTCTCCCCCTCGCTCTTCGCCTGGCGGTTCGACGCGAAGACGAGATGGCGGCCGTCCGGCGAGAACATCGGGAAGCCGTCGAACGTCTGGTTGAACGACACCTGCTCCAGGCCGGTGCCGTCGACGTTGATCAGGAAGATATCGAAGTTGCGCTGCTGGGGATCCTTGACGTTCGAGGCAAAGATCAGGCGCTTCATGTCGGGGTGCCAGGACGGCGCGAAGCTCGCGGCCGACAGCGATGTCACCTTGGTGTTGTGCTGGCCGTCCCGGTCCATCACATAGAGCTCCAGCTTGGTCGGGCGCCAGATGTGCTCCTTCAGCAGCGCCAGGTACTCGCTCAGCTCCGTGCCGGCCGCCAGCGGCCGGCCGCGGTAGGCGATCCGCCGGCCATCCCACGAGAAGAACGGCCCGCCGTCGGGTCCCGGGCTGGTCGTCAGCCGGCGCACCTCCGACCCGTCCGCCTTCATCGTGTAGATTTCCATGTCGCCATCGCGCACGCTGGTGAACGCGATCGTCCCGTCGGGCGCGATCGTGGCTTCCGCGTCGTAGCCCGGCGCGGTCGTCAGCGCGCGCAGGTTCGAGCCGTCGGGATTAGCCCGATAGATGTCGTAGCCGTCGTAAATCGGCCACACGTATCCCCGCGCGAAGCTCGGCTTCGGGGGACACTCGACCGACGCCTGGTGCGTCGACGCAAACACAATGTCGGTCCCGCCCGGATAGTAGTAACCACAGGTCGTCCGGCCCGTCCCGGTGCTCACCCGCTTCAGATCCGACCCGTCGACCTTCATCGTGAAGATCTGGTCGCACCGCGCCCCCTCGCGGGTCGACTGGAAGATCAAACGGCTGCCGTCGGCCGAGAAATAGGCTTCGGCGTTCTCACCGCCGAAGGTGAGCTGGCGGATGTTGCGCAGATGCCGCTCCGGCGGCAGGGGTGCCTGCGCGGCCGGCGCGGATGACGTCGCGAAGATAGCCGGCATGAACGTCGACATGCCGGCGGCGCCCGACACCATGGCCAGCGCCGTCAGCCCCCGCAAAACCAAATTCATGCTGGTAAGATTACCCGAAGTAATGGAGGCCTCGCCGAACCCGCCGATCCGCGCGCTCTTCATCTGCCACTACAACCGCCGGCGCAGCGCGACCGCCGAGCGGGTCTTCGGCAAGGACCCCTCGCTCGAAGTGCTCTCGGCCGGGACCAGCGACGAAGCCATGGTCCAGGTCAATCAGCGCATGCTGGAGTGGGCCGACATCGTTTTCGTGATGGACGCGGAGCAGGTCCGCGCCCTGGCGACCATGTTTCCCGGACACCCCCTGCTCCCGCAGGTCGTCTGCCTCGGGATTGACGACGTGTATCACTTCCTCGACCCGGAGCTGGTGGCGACCCTTCAGGACAGGACGGCGCCGCATTTCGCGCG
>JBKJRJ010000477.1:0-24023 GCA_046594705.1 Vicinamibacterales bacterium | reverse complement strand
TCCGGTATCGGGCTCGCGTGTGCGACGCATCTTGCGCGGGCGGGGGTCGCCGTCGTGCTCGGCGCGCGCCGCCGGTCGCTGCTCGAGGCCACGGCCAGCCGCATTCGAGCCGAGGGCGGCCGGGCGGCCGTCGTCGAGATGGACGTCACCCGCGAGGCCGATGTGCAGGCGCTCGTCGGAACGGCGACCCGCGAGTTCGGACGCCTCGACATCATGATCTGCAACGCCGGGTTCGGCTATTACGGGCCGATCGACGACACGCCGCCCGACGTCATGCAGCGCATGATGGACGTCAACTACATGGGGACCTACTACGGCGCGCGCGCCGCGCTCCCCATCTTTCGCGCGCAGAACAGCGGCCACCTTCTCTTCATGTCGTCGATCGTCGGCCGCCGCGGCATTCCCTTCATGGGCGGCTACACCGCGACCAAGGCAGCGCAGGCCGGCCTCGCCGAGTCGCTCCGCGCCGAGTTCGCCGGGAGCCCGATCCACGTCACCTGCGTCTATCCGATTTCGACGCCGACGGAGTTCATCGACGCCATGGCGCGGGATTTCGGCCATCAGATCAGCGGCCTCGGGCCGACACAGAGCGTGGACGAGGTGGCGCGGGCGATCGTGCGCTGCATCGCGCGCCCGCGACCGGAGCTCTACCCGAAACCCATGGCTCGCGGGCTGGCGGTCCTCAATGCCCTCGCGCCGGGCTTCAGCGACCGCTTGGTGCGCAGGTGGGGCCGGCGACGGGTCGCGACCCGTCAGCCATGACCGCGCTGTTCGTGCCCGTCCCGCCCGGCGACTTCCTGATGGGCAGCGATACGGGCCAGGACGACGAGCGCCCGGTCCATCGGGTTCATGTGGACGCGTTCGAGATGGCAATCCATCCGGTGACCCGCGCCGACTACGGGTGGTTCGTGGCAGCCACGGGCCACCCGGCGCCGCGTGACTGGACGGACCCGGCGCTCTCGGGCGACGACCGGCCGGTCGTCGGCGTCAGTTGGCACGACGCGGTGGCGTACTGCGGCTGGCGCACCGGTCAGGGCGACCCCCAGCGCCTGCCGACCGAAGCGGAATGGGAGCGGGCGGCGCGGGGGGACCTGGAGGGCGCGGCGTTTCCAACGGGCGATGAGATTCCCAGCTGGATTCCCGGCGATGGCCGCGGTCCGCTTGACGGCCCGTGGCCGGTCTCGCTCGGCCCTGCCACGGCGTTCGGGTTGCACGGCATCGCCGCCAACGTCCACGAGTGGTGCGCCGACTGGCACGATCGCGGCTATTACGCGGTGTCTCCCGATCGCAATCCGCCGGGGCCGGCAAGCGGCGTCCGGCGCGCCTCGCGCGGCGGCTCCTGGCGGCACGCGGTCACCATCAGCCGCTGCGCGGCGCGCAGCAAGATCGATCCGTCGTTCCGCTATACCGATTACGGCTTTCGCCCCGTCAAGGCCCTGGCGTGATGGCGGGGGAACTCGAAACCGCCATCGCGGTCGCGCGGGCGGTACGCGACGCCGGCGGCCGGGCGCTGATCGTGGGCGGCTGGGTGCGCGACCGGCTGATGGATCGACCCTCGAAGGACATCGACGTCGAGGTCTTCGGTGTCGAGGGTCCGCGGCTGAAGGAGCTCCTCACCGGTTTCGGCAGCCTCAACGCCGTCGGTGAAAGCTTCACCGTCTACAAGGTCGCGGGCCTCGACGTCTCCCTGCCGCGGCGAGAGTCGAAGAGCGGGCGCGGACATCGCGGGTTCAGCGTGTCCGGCGAGCCCGGCCTGCCGTTCGAGCAGGCCGCGCGGCGGCGCGACTTCACCCTCAACGCGATCTCCTGGGATCCGCTGACCAGCGAGTACCTCGATCCGTTCGGCGGACGCGGAGATCTGGAGCGGCGCGTCCTGCGCGCCGTCGATCCCTCGACCTTCGGCGACGACAGCCTGCGCGTGCTGCGCGCCCTCCAGTTCGCGGCCCGCTTCGAGTTGGACGTGGACCCGCCGACCAAGGCGCTGTGCCGCGCCATACCACTCGACGATCTCCCCGCGGAGCGGGTGTGGGGGGAGATCGAGAAGCTGCTGCTGAGAGCGCCGCGGCCTTCGCTCGGCTTCGCATTGGCGCTCGAACTGGAGGTGGTGCCCCGGCTGTTCCCCGAGCTCGACGCCCTGGTCGGCTGTCCGCAGGAACCGGAGTGGCATCCCGAGGGAGATGTCTGGATCCATACGCTGCTGGTGATCGACCAGGCGCGCCGGCAGATCGACGATCTCGCGTATCCACAGCAGGTGGCCGTCATGCTCGCCGCGCTGTGTCACGATCTCGGCAAGCCGGCCACCACCGCCGTGATCGACGGCCGGATCCGATCGATCGATCATGAGGAACGGGGGGTGCTGCCCGCGACGGCGCTCCTCGATCGGCTGAACGTCCACTCGCTCCAGGGCGACGACGTCCGCCGCGAGGTGCTCGGCATCGTCGCGAACCACCTGAAGCCTGGGATGTTCTGCCAGGCGCGGCCGCCCGTCGGCGACGGCGCGTTCCGGCGGCTCGCGCAGAAGGTGGATCTCGAGCTGCTCGCGCGGGTCGCGCGGGCGGATTGCGAGGGACGCGGCGGCGGTTTCGACTGTTCCGCGATGGACTGGTTCGTCGCGCGCGCGCGCGAGCTTGGCGTGCAGCACGCCCCCCCCGAGCCGCTCGTGAAAGGGCGCGACCTGGTCGCCCTCGGCGTCAAGCCCGGACGCGCGCTCGGCGAGGTGCTGCGCCTGGTCTACGAGCGCCAACTCGATGGCAGCGTCGCGGACGGCGAGGCGGCGTTGACGCTCGCCCGGGAGATCGCCCGCGAGAGGCAGCTATACTAAGAGCTCTGGCCCTGATCAACATGCGTCGAATCACGAGTTGCGTTCTCGGATGTCTTGCGCTGGCCGCGCCGGCCGTCGCCCAGCAGCAAGAACCGTTACCGACCTTCGCGGCGGACCTGCGCGGCATCTTCGCGCGCCACAAGGTGGAGCCCGACATCGCGAAGGGGCTCGAGGTCGAGAACGCCAACCTGCCCGTCCGGAGCTTGGGCCTGGTTGGCGGAGCGCACGTCTATCCGCTGCGCGGCCGCAAGGTCAGCCTCGGCCTCGGCGGCAACATCGTCTTCGCGCGCGGCAGCCGCACGCTCGAGACCGCAGCCGCCGATGCGGCGACGCCGACGAAGGGGCCCACCGTCCGCCGGCACTTCACCGCCTTCTCGCCGGAGATCTCGCTGAATTTCGGCCACCGCAACGGCTGGAGCTACATCAGTGGCGGACTGTTCGGCCGATCGAAGCTGTATCTCGATCTCGCCGACAAACCGGCGACCACTCCGCCGTATCGCCAGACGCTGAACTACGGCGGCGGGGCCCGGTGGTTCACCAACGAGCACCTGGCCTTCTCGGTGGACTTCCGCTGGTACTCGGTCGCGGAACAGCCTGGCGCGACCGGCGTCGTCTTCCAGCCGCGCACGACGCTGCTCGTCCTGAGCGGCGGCCTCTCGTTCAAGTAGTTGCTGCCTGGCCTGAGCGGCTCGGCCGCGGCCCTGAGCCATTCGCCTCGGCCGCTGCGCCTTCCCTGGTGTGCTTCGTCGACCACTCCAGGTCACCCGAACCGGATCACGCGGCCTTGCCGCGTTTCCATTCTTCGAACAAGCGGGCCACGTTGCCGGCCACGGATCGCAGCGTCGGCGTCCAGCCAAGGGCGCGCGCGCGGGGGCTGCGAACGAGCTGATCGAGCGCCAGCGCGTCGGCGTAGGGCCCCATCTTCTTGCGCGCTTCGGGGAGCGGGATGTGCCTGATACTCGGCGGCGTGTGCGCGTGCTCGCCCAGCGCCGCGACGATGTCGTTGACCGTCTCGTCCCCTTCGTCGTTGGCATGATAAACGCCCGCCGCCGTCGGGGTGTTGACGATGCGGAGGTAGAGCTCGCCGAGGTCACGGTCGTAAATCAGCGGCCAGTGGTTCTCACCGCTCCCCACGATCCGGACCAGGCTGTTGGCCGCATCCTTCAACAGATCGCCGACGATGCCGCGCGAGCCGCCATAGACCACGCCGGGGCGGATGACCACGGCGCGCACGCCGGCCGATGCCGTGTCGAGGACCCGCTGCTCGTGCGCGGGACGCCACGACACGATCTCCATCGGGTTGAGTGGCGCGGTCTCGTCGGCCGGCTCGGGCGACGGTCCGAGCACCCAGATACTCGACGTATAGATCAGCAAGCGGTGCTCTTTCGGCGGCAGCGTCGTGAGCACCTCCACGGCGATCTCGTCGGCCTCGCGAGCCTTGGGCCCCGAATGCGCGGCCGCGTGGATCGACCCGTCAGCCGCCGCCGCGGCGTCGCGCCACGACGAGGGCTGCAACAGATCGCCGAGCACCGGCGTGGCGCCGCGGGCCTGCACCTTGGCCGCCCCCTCGCTGTTGCGCACCAGCGCATCGACCTGGTGGCCGCCGCGCGCGAGAGACTCGAGCACTGCCGAACCCACGTAGCCCGTACCGCCTGTCAGAAAGATTCGCATGATGGACAGAGCCCTCAGTAAAACAGTTTTCCATCATAATTCAGACGCATGACGCGCGGCACGCTGCTCGATTTCTTCGCGGATGTCACATCCGACGCCGCCGCGACGAGCGCCACGTTCCTCGTCTATGACGACGGGTATCGCACCTGGACGTGGAGCTACGGCGAGCTCGCGGCCGCCGCCCGCGGCTTCGCGCAGCGCTTGCGGCAGGCCGGGATCCATCAGGGCCAGGCCATCGCGATCTGGAGCGAGAACCGGCCCGAATGGGTGGCCGCGCTGTGGGGCGCCCTGCTGGAGGGCGTGGTGGTCGTCCCCATCGACTATCGGACGTCGCCCGATTTCCTGCTGAGAGTCGCCGGCATCGTCGACGCCAGGGTGATCCTCGTCGGCGAAGCGGTCGACGCCTCGTCGCTCGAGCCGCAGCGGCTGGTGTGGAGTCTCGCGGACCTCCGCGTCCTCGGCCCAACTTCAGACCGCCACGCTCCAACCGCCGTCATCGGCCCAACCACGACGGCCGAGATCATCTTCACCTCCGGCGCGACCGCGGAGCCCAAGGGTGTCGTGCTCACGCACCGGAACATCCTGGCCAACATCGTGCCGATCGAGCGGGAAATGGCGAAGTACAAGAAGTACGCGCGCCCCTTCCGCCCGATCCGGTTCCTCAATCTCCTCCCGCTCAGCCATATGTTCGGGCAGGCGATGGCCACGTTCGTCCCGCCCATGCTGCCCGGCGTCGTGGTGTTCACCCGCAGCTACTCCCCCGCTGACATCGTCCGGCAGATCCGCGAGAGGCGGATTTCAGTGCTGGTGTGCGTGCCCAAGATCCTCGAGGTGCTGCGCGACTACCTCATTCGCGTCGCGCCGGAAGCGGCGGCGCCGCCGCCCGAAGGCATGCACTGGGCGAAGCGCTGGTGGCACTACCGGCGCATCCATAAGCTGTTCGGCTTCAAGTTCTGGGCGATGGTGGTCGGCGCCGCGCCGCTCGATCCGGAGCTCGAGGCGTTCTGGGGCCGCCTGGGTTTCCTCGTCGTGCAGGGCTACGGGCTGACGGAGACCGCGCCGATCGTCACCTTGAACCATCCCCTCCACGCCAAACGGGGGGCGGTGGGAAAGCCGATCGCCGGGGTCGAGATCAAGATCGCGGACGACGGCGAGATCCTGGTGCGCGGAGACAACGTCACGACGGGCTAC
The DNA here is from genome assembly GCA_046594705.1 of Vicinamibacterales bacterium. GTDB lineage: Bacteria > Acidobacteriota > Vicinamibacteria > Vicinamibacterales > 2-12-FULL-66-21 > JAICSD01. The sequence continues at coordinate 18,340 of JBKJRJ010000477.1, read as the reverse complement.
TACAACGCCCCGGAGGCGACCCGCGAAGCGTTCCAGGATGGCTGGTTCCACACGGGCGACATCGGCGCACTCGATGCCGAGGGGCGGCTGCTCATCAAGGGCCGCAAGAAGGAAATGATCGTGACGGCGGACGGACTCAATGTCTTTCCGGAAGACGTCGAGCGCGCGCTGAACGAGCAGCCCGGCGTGCTCGATTCGGCGGTGGTCGGCGCGCCGGCAGCCGGCAGCACGGCCGAGCGCGTGCAGGCAGTACTGCGGCTGGCGCCGGGGACCGACGCCGACACTGTGATGCGAGGGGCGAACGCGCGGCTGGCGGATCATCAGAGGGTGCGCGCCGCCGCGGTCTGGGAAGGCGGCGAGCTCCCGCGCACCGAAGGCACGCGCAAGCTGAAGCGCCGGGAGCTGCGCGCGTGGTTGCTGGGTCAGGCGAGTGGGGCCGCGGCCGGTGCCCTTCGACCTCAAGGCGGAGGCCACAAGGATGTGAAAGACCTCCTCGCGCGCTTCGCCCCCGGGCGCACGATCGAGCCGTCAACCACCGTCGAGGAGCTCGGGCTGAGCTCGCTCGAACGCGTTGAGCTGATGATGGCGCTGGAGGAGGCCTTCCAGGTGACGGTGGACGAAGGGGCGTTCACCGCCTCGACCACTGTCGCGGACCTGGAAGCGATCACTCGTCCCGCGGAATGGCGGCCGCCCGGCAGCGCCGCGGGGGGGAACGCCAGCGCGGGGTATTTGCCGCAGCAGAGGACGGACGCCGCCGGCGATGGCGGCAAGTCGATCGCGTTCCCATCGTGGAACCGCAGCCTGCCGGCGCGGGCGGCGCGACGCGTGAGCCTGCCGACGTGGATCCTCCCGCTCGGCCGGATTTTCGCCAGCATGACGGTCACCGGTCTCGAGCACCTCGAGCAGATCAGCGGCCCGGTGATCTTCGCGGCCAACCACCAGAGTCACTTCGACGGGCCCGTGATCCTGGACGCCTTGCCGCCGCGGTGGCGCTACCGCGTGGCGCCCGCCATGATGAAGGAGTTCTTCAACGCTCACTACGACCCGGCGCGCTACGGGCGGAAGGCCTGGTTCACCAGCAGCCTCAACTACTACCTGTCGGCGCTCTTCTTCAACGCCTTCCCACTCACCCAGGGCGGGGCCGGAACTCGACAGACACTGCGGTATATCGGCGACCTCGTCGGTCACGGGTATTCGATCCTGATTTTTCCGGAAGGCCGGCGCACCGAGGCTGGCGAAATCGCGCGCTTCCTGCCGGGGGTCGGGATGATTGCCGCCAGGCTCGGTGTGCCGGTCGTCCCGGTCCGACTCGACGGGCTCGAGCACGTGCTGCCGCGGCATGCACGATTTCCGACACGCGCGACGGCCCGTTGCACCTTCGGCGCCCCTATGTCACTGACAGGCAACGACTACGGCGCGCTCGCGACGCGCGTCGAAGCGGCGGTCCGCGCACTGTAACGGTTTACATTTGTGTGCGAAACGTGGCACAATCTTTGATTGTAGAGAGGAAAGCATTTGAGCAAGGACGATCTGATTGATGTGCAAGGTACCGTCGTGGCGGTCCATAGCGGAGGACTTTATCGTGTGCAGTCCGACCAGGGCCACGAAGTACTCGCCCAGTTGAGCGGGCGGATGCGTCGCTTCAGGATCAAGGTGGTTCCCGGAGACCGCGTGACCGTGGGCGTCTCGCCGTACGATCCCATCCGCGGCATCATCACCTTCCGCGCTCGCTGAAGATATTTTGAATCCCCATTCCACACCCTCCGCCAGGCCCAACCGACGCAGGCGCGGCGGCGGCGGCGGACGTCCGGGTCAGCCCTCCACGCGAGGGACGATGCAGGCGCCCCACCGTCCCCAGGCGACCGACCGTCTTCAGGCCATTTACGACCCCGCTCCCGTGAACTTCGACACGCTCGGCCTCGAGCCGTCGCTGCTCGAAGGTGTCGCGGTGCGCGGCTGGGAGAAAACGACGCCGATCCAGAGCGCCGTCATCCCGATCGCGATCGCCGGCCACGACGTCATCGGCTGCGCCGACACCGGCACCGGCAAGACCGTCGCCTTCGTATTGCCGATCCTCCACCGCCTGCTGAAGCAGCGCGCCGAACACCCGGCCGGCATCGGCACCACGCGCGTGTTGATTCTCGCGCCGACCCGCGAGCTCTGCGTGCAGATCGAGGACGACATCCAGGGCTTCACCTACCACACGACGCTCACCAGCATCGCCGTCTACGGCGGCGTCGAGATGGGCGCCCAGGAGCGCGCGCTGAGGGCCGGGGTCGACATCGTCGTCGCCACGCCCGGGCGGCTGATGGACCACCAGCGCAGCGGCGCGGTGAACTTCACGGCCGTCGAAACCTTCGTGCTCGACGAGGCGGATCGCATGATGGACATGGGCTTCTGGCCCGATGTCTGCCGCATCGCCAACACCCTGCCGCCGAAAGAGAAGCGTCAGACGCTGCTGTTCTCCGCGACGATGCCGGATGAAGTGATGAAACTGCTGGACGAGATCGTCCGCCAGCCGCAATACGTGCAGGTCGGCTCCGCCGGCGGACCGGCGCGCTCGATTACGCACACCACCGAGAACGTGCCTTCCGCGCAGAAGACCGAGTGGCTGGCGAAGTTCCTGCGCCGGACCGCGGGGCCGGTGCTGGTGTTCGTGCGGACCAAGTCGGGCGCCGACCGGCTGGCGCGCAAGCTTCAGAGCTTCGGCATTCGCGCCGCCGCCCTCCACGCGGATCGCACTCAGCAGCAGCGGTCGGCGGCGGTGGAAGGCTTCCGCGGCGGCCAGTATCACGTGCTGGTGGCGACCGACGTCGCGGCACGCGGGCTCGACATCGACGGCATCTCGTATGTCGTCAACTTCGAAGTCCCGACCTCGCGAGAGACCTACGTGCACCGGGTCGGCCGTACCGGCCGCGCGGCCGCGACGGGCACCGCCCTGACGCTCGTCGCGCCGGAGGAATTACGGGCGCTCGAGGCGCTGCAGCGGTCGTTCGGCTCGGAGCTGCAGGGATGACCGACGAAATGAATCCATTTGCCCCCTCCCCGTCGCCCTCTCCGTCGGCGGCGGCGTCCCCCGCTCCCGCGCCGGCAGAGGCGTCACCCGCGGCGCCGGAGGCTCCGGCGACGCCCGCCGAACCGCTCGTCGCCCCCGCGATCTTGAAGTTCAAGTCGTGCCGGTGGCGCTGCGACCCCGACGACGGCGAGTTCTGCACCCATCGCGACGTGCTGCCGTTCGCCGGCAAGAACGATTTCAAGGCCGATTCGTGGTGCCCGGAGTGCGCCTTCTACAAGCTGCGCCGCACGCCCAAGAAGCGCGACTGGGCCGCCGAACGGGCCAATAACTACTGACGAGTGGCTGACTCCTACTCAATAAACTCCCTCGCCAACTCAATCCATTCCCCTTCCGGCGCGAGCTCCTGATAGGTCCGCCAATGCGGTTTCGCCTCCGGTGAGTGCCCGGTTTTTTCCAGGGTCACCGCCAGGTAGAAGTGCGCGTCGGGGTAGCCCGGGTTGAGCGCGACGGCATCGCGGTAGCACACCAGGGCGTCGTCGTAGCGGGCGAGGTCGTGATGGATGTTGCCGAGGTTGAAGTGCGCCTCGAAGCAGTCGGGGTCGAGACCGATGGCGCGTTCGTAAAGCGCCTGCGCCTCGATCAGCTCGTCCTGGGCGTAATGGATGTTGGCCAGGTTGACGATCGCGGGGACCAGCTCGGGATCGATCACCAGGGCGCGGCGGTAGGCCGCGGCGGCATCCGCCATCTTGCGCTCGTCGCCGTCGTCCAGCTTCGAGCCCTCGATGAAGTACTTGGCGGAGAGGGCGGCCTGCGGGTCCGCAAACGGGAACGCGTTCCCGGCGGGGAGCGGGCTGCCGGCGCGGTGGGGCGTCTTGCGCGGTGGGCGTGCCGGCAGGGACACGACCTTCGCGGGGGAACTGACCGAGGCGTGGAAGTCGAGCTGCCGCTGCCCCTGGTGTTCCGCGACCAGCGCGCGCAGTACCTTCTTGAGCGGGACGTCACGATCGAGTTCCGCCGCGAGCTGTTTGATGGTCGAGAGATCCGTGAAGGGGTAGAACCGCTCCGTCATGGTGTGAGCGGCCTGCCGGATGAGCCCCCACTTCTCCAGGTAGCGAAGGTGGTTCTCGGTGACACGAGGGTAGAGGCTGCGGATGTCGCGCGCACCGTAGAACTGGCGCCGGAGCGCGTCATCATCTTGAGCGGACGATGACATTGAAGGTCACGATGAGACAGCCACGCGGGAAAGTCAACAACGATCTATTGCCGGGCGCATGGGCGGCGTCGGGAATCGGGTAATCTTGTGCCCGCATGCTGCTGGCGGCGGACGTAGGCGGAACCAAGACGCTGCTCGGCCTCTTCGCGCGGGCGCCGGAGCGCCCCACGCGGATCGAGGTCGGCGAGTTCACCACCCTCGACTACGACGATCTCGTGCCGATGATCCGGGAGTTCCTCAAGGCGAGCGCCGTGGAGGCGCGCGCGATCGAGGCGGCGACGTTCGGGGTGGCCGGCGCGGTGACGGAACAGGTCGCCCGACTGACCAACGTCCCCTGGGTGGTGGACGCGGCCGCGGTGATGGCGACCGCGGGCATCCGCGGCGTGCATATCCTGAACGACCTCGAAGCGATGGCCCATTCGGTGGCGGTGCTCGAGCCGTCCGAGCTGGCCGTCCTGCAACACGGGGTGGCCCAGCCGGGCGGCAACGCGGCCGTCATCGCGGCCGGCACCGGGCTCGGCGAGGCCTTTCTCCTCAACCTGGACGGCCGATTCCTCCCGGGCGCCTCCGAAGCGGGGCACGCGGACTGGGGCGCGCGCACGCCGCGTGAGATCGAGATGCTCACGGCGCTGGTCCGCATCTACGGCCGCTGCAGCGTCGAGCACGTGGTCTGCGGGCCCGGGCTGGTGAACATCTACCAGTTCACGCACGACGCCTTCGGCAACCGGACCTACATCACGCCGGCGGCCCTGGTGCCGGCGCGCACCTGCGCCGGCGTCGGCGCGATCGACGACCCCGCCGATCTGCCGGCGGCGATCAGCCGATCGGCGCTCGAACGGCGCTGTCCGCTGTGCGTGGAGGCGCTGGAGCTCTTCGTGATGGCTTACGGCGCCGAAGCGGGCAACCTGGCGCTGCGCACCGTGGCGACCGCCGGGGTCTACGTCGGGGGAGGCATCGCGCCGAAAATCCTCCCCGCGCTCGAATCCGGCGCCTTCGTCGACGCCTTTCGATCGAAGGAGCCGTTGTCTGCGTTCGTCGCCACCATCCCGATCGCCGTGATCCTGAATTCAGAGGCCGGCCTGCTCGGCGCCGCGGTCCACGCCAACGCGTCGGCGTGACAACATCCCCGCGTTCGCGGCTCGATGGCGTGGTCCGCAGGCGGTGCGACGCGTCCACCCCGCCCAGTCGAACAGGGTATGTCCAGGCGCCGGGTGCTCACGGGCGTGTCGGTAACGCCGCCCTCCACCGCTCGCAGCCCGCGCCAAGGCTCGCGGCGACGGCGAGGAGTATGAGGTGACGGGTCACGCCGGTCAGATCCCCGCTAGCGGGACGCGGTGGATGCGGGCTTTCGCATCGCCTGCGCAATACCGGGCTCCGCCATCAACTTCTCGATGGCGTCGATCTCGAACGGCGCGAACGCCGACATGTCCTCGTATCCGCCCGGCGTGATCAGGATCATGTCCTCGAGCCTGATGTAAACGCGGTCCTCGGGAATCGTCAGCGCCGGCTCGATCGTGAGGACCATCCCGGGCACGTAGGCCGTGAAGTTCCTCGCGACGTCGTGGACCTCCATGCCGACCATGTGGCCGAGGGTTCCGCCCGGTCGTGGTGAGGTCAACTGGCGCCGGTAGCCGTCAACGAAGCGCGTGGCCGCATCGCGATACTTCTGATTCGTGAAGGGGTGCGAGGCCATCGCCGCGTCCATCTTCCTGACCACGTCCTTCAGGATCTCACTGGTGGGGCCCGGCCGGATCGACGTCTTGAGCGCCTGGTACAGCTTGACGTAAATACCGTAGAGCTCACGCTGATCCGGCGTGAACCTGCCGTTCACGGGGAACATCCGGGTGACGTCGGAGGTGTAGTAGTGGAAGTCGGGGGCGTAGTCGAACAGCACCAGATCGCCGGCTTTCATCTCGGCCTGCGCCGCATGGTAATGCGGCCAGGCGGCGTTCTTCCCCGCCGCCACGAGCCCGAAGTAGGCGGGGCCGATCGCGTTGTGTTTCTTGAAGATGTAGTCGCCGATCGCCTCGATCTCATATTCGAACATGCCCGGCTCGGCCGAGCGCATGCCCTCCATCATCGCGAGGCCCGCGATTCTCGTCGACTCGCGCAGCAGCGCGATTTCGCGGGGGCTCTTGATCATGCGCATCTCGTCGAGAATGGCGTCGAGGTTGTCGAACTTCGCGCCGGGCGCCCTGGCGGCCAGCCGGGTCTTGAACCATTCCTCGCGCGAAGGCTGCTGGTCCCATGGGTCCGCCTGCCTGGCCCGCGCGTGGGCGCCCGCGCGATCCGGCGTGCCCATCAGGACCGTCTCGCCCCGCACGGTGACATACACGGTCCGGCCGCTGAAGCCGGCCGCCGCCGTGTCGAAGTCCGCCCGCGGCAGCACGCGCTCGATTCCGGTCAACTGCTGAGCCGAGGAGCCCGGAGCGAGCATCGGCCCTTCCGAGCGCTCCGCCTCCTCGCTGGCCGGATTGAGGTAGAGCGTCGTGCTCTTCGCACGCCCGTCGAGCACGAGGATGGCACGAGGCGTTGCCACCCCCGTCAGATAATAAAACTGGTTGCTCTGTCTGAATTTTTCGTACGACGCCGTCTCGGTGGCGCCCTGCATCACGGCGACGCCGTCTCCGATCTTCTGCAGCACTGCCGCGCGGCGGGCCGCGAACTCTTCCTTGGGCAGCGAGGTGGAGAAGAGGGGTGGTCCCTGGATGGGCTGCGCCGACACCGGGGCCAGCAGGCCAACGGCAATGATGGAGGCCAGGAGAGGCGAATTGCGCTTCATGACCAGCGATTATAGTGGGTGGTCGACCCTCGACGGCCTCGAGACGCAGGTGCCAACCCCCTACCCCCTGACGCGCCGCTCCGACCTGGTCGAAACCCTTCATGGCGTCGCGGTCGCCGATCCCTACCGCTGGCTTGAAGATGCCGAGGCCGCTGACACGAGGGCGTGGGTGGAGGCGCAGAATGCGCTGACGCGCGCGGCGCTCGACGGGCCGGAGCGTGACGCGCTCGTGCGCGAGCTGACCGGCGTGTTCAACTACGCGCGAACGACGACGCTGGTGCGACGAGGCGGGCGGCTTTTCTTCACACACAATCCCGGCCTGCTGAATCAGCCGCGGCTGTACGCGCGAGATCGCGGCTCGGACGAAGACCGCGTGCTGCTCGACCCGAACCGGCTGAGCGTCGACGGGACGACGGCGCTGACCGCGTTCGAGCCGTCGCCGGACGGGGAGCTCGTCGCCTACGCGTTGTCGGAACATGGCAGCGACCGCCAGGTCATTCGCGTGCTCGACGCGCGGCTGGGGACCGATGGCGCGGACCTACTGGAGCACGTCAAGTTCGCGAGCATCGCCTGGACCCCCGATCGGGCCGGCTTCTACTACCTGCGCTTCCCTGCGGCCGGCACCGTGGCGCCGGAGGACGAGGAGTACTTCGGCCGGATTTGTTTCCACCGGCTCGGCGAACCGCAGGCCGCAGACGACCTGGTGTTCGAGACCCCTGAACGCAAGGACATCGTCCCGATGGTGGAGGTGACCGCCGACGGCCAGTGGGTGGTGATCACCGCGCAGCGGGGCGCCAGTGACGACAGCGAAGTGCACCTCATCGATCGACGGGATGGCGCCGGTGGCGCGGGTCCGGCGGCGCGAGCGATCGTCACGGGATTCGACGCCGCCTACGACTTCATCGCGGCCGCCGGCGGACAGCTGTTCTTCCGGACGACACGGGACGCGCCGCGCGGGCGGATCGTGTCGATCGATCCGGAGAACCTGCGCGCGGGGATGCGCGAGATCGTCCCGGAATCCGAGCACCGGCTCTCGAGCGGCGTCATGGCGCGAGGCACGCTCGTGGCGACCTACCTCGAGAACGCCAGCGATCGGCTGCGGCGCTTCGCGCTCGACGGCTCGCCGCTCGGAGACATCCCTCTGCCGGGGATTGGATCGATTGTCTCGATCGACGCCGAACCGGACGACGAGGAAGTCCGGTTCGTCTTCACGTCGTTCACCCAGCCGCCGACGGCTTTGATCGTCCGCGCCAACGTCACCGGGTTTGCGGCGGACTCTCCTGTACATCCCATCGAATTCCAAGGCTGCCGCCTTCAGGCGAAAGTCACGAAGGACTACGAGACTCACCAGGTCTGGTTCCCGTCAAAGGACGGCACCCGCGTATCGATGTTCCTTGTCCACCGACGGGATCTGCCGCGCGACGGCGCCCGCCCGGTGCTGCTCAGCGGCTACGGCGGATTCAACATCAGCCGCACCCCGGCGTTCGACCCCGGCAACTTTCCCTTGCTCGATCGTGGCGGCGTCTTCGCCTTGGCGAATCTTCGCGGCGGCGGCGAGTACGGCGAGGCGTGGCACCAGGCCGGGATGCTCGAGCGGAAGCAGAACGTGTTCGACGACTTCATCGCCGCGGCGGAATTCCTGGTGGCTGAGCACTACACCTCACCAGCGCGGCTCGCGGTCGAAGGCGGCAGCAACGGGGGTCTGCTGGTCGGCGCGGTGATGACCCAGCGGCCCGATCTGTTCGGTGCCGTGCTGTGCCGTGTCCCGGTCGCCGACATGCTCCGCTACCACCTGTTCACCGTCGGGCGGTTCTGGATCCCGGAGTATGGCTGCGCGGAGGATCCCGCGCAGTTCGCGTTCCTCCTGAAGTACTCGCCCTACCACAACGTCCGTCCGGACGTCCGCTATCCGCGCACGCTGGTGATGACGGCCGATACCGACGACCGCGTGGCGCCCGGCATGGCGAAGAAATTCGCGGCGCGTCTACAGGCGGAGGGAGCCGGCGGGCCGATCCTGATCCGGGTGGAGACCAACGCCGGGCATGGGGCGGGAAAGCCGGTGACCAAGGTCATCGACGAAGAGGCCGACATGCTGCGCTTCCTGCTCGACGCGTGGTCCTGAACCCTGGCTGATCCGGGTCAGCGCGCGAAGAGCGCGGCGGCCATCTGCTTCGCGGTCAGGTGGCGGTCCTCTGGTGCGGGCGCGAGCGCCTTGAGGATCGCGGCGCCGGCGGCTGGCGGCAGCGACGGCTGCACGACGCGCGGGTCCGCGGGTGTTCCTCGCAGCATGGCGCCGAGCAGCGCCGGCATCGACGCACCGTCGAACGGCAGGGTCGCGGTGGCCATCTCGTAGGCCAGGACTCCCATCGTGAACACGTCGGATCGCACGTCGGCGGTCTGCCCCGTCAGCAGCTCGGGCGCGACGTAGTGGAGCTCGATGTCGGTGAGCGCCGTCCCCCGCAGCGTCGCGTCCGCCATCGTCGCCAGCAGATCCGCGGCCTGCCAGATTCCCGCGGTGGAGATCATCAGCCGCTCGCCATCCTCCTCCGGCGCGAGTCGCATGATCTCGGGACTCAGGCCGCAGAGGAGGCCGCCCTTACGGTGCATGACGCGCGCGGCCTCGATCAGCTGCATCAGCAGCGGCTCCAGGCGCGGCCAGGGCATGGCACCGCCGGATTGCAGAACGGCGCGGAGGCTGCTGCCGTCGATGAAGTCCGTGACGAGGTAGACGAGGTCCCCTTCCTCGCCGTAGTCGCGCACCTGGATGATCGACGGGTGGCTGACCTGGAGCGTCTGGGCTTCGCGAAAAAACCGCGCGCGCACGGCCTCCCAGCTGCGATCCGTGCCGCGCCGCAGCAGCCGGATGGCGACCGGATGCCCGAGCGCGCGATGGGTGCCGTTGAACACCTCGCTGCCCAGGCGTCCGGGGCCGAGCCGCTGACCGAGCTCGTAGGTGGCCAGCAGGCCGCCGCCGGCAGGGGCGGACGGCGATCCCGCGAGCAGGACTGTCGGACGATTCGCGCCGGCGCCGGCCAACAGCGCGCGGGAGAAATGCGCCACCGAGTCGTAACGGTCCGCCGCGGATTTCGCCAGCGCCCGGCCGAGGACGACGTCGATCCATTTCGGCAGCTCCGGGCGAAGCTCGCTGGGGGGCGGGAAGGCCTGGTTCAGCAGCGCGTTCACGAGCTGCGCCGTATCGGTCTGCTGGAATGGCGGCCGGCCGGTGAGGAGCTCGTAGGTCACCACCGCCAGGCTGTATTGATCCGATCGCGCACCAACGTCGCCGCCGAGAATCTGCTCGGGGGACGCATAGGTAAAGGTGCCAAGGAACTGGTGCGCACCGGTCAGGCGAGTGGAATCGGAGGTCTGGATGCGCGCCAGGCCGAAGTCCACGATCTTGTGGACCCGGGTGCCGCCGCCGAAGTCGTGCCCCACCACGTTGGCAGGCTTGAGGTCGCGGTGGAGAATGCCCTGGTCGTGCGCGAGCTGCAGCGCGCCGCACAGCGGACCGACGATCAGCTGCACCTCTTCGATCGACAGCGCCCCACGCACGCCGATCTCCTCCCGCAGACTGCGGCCGTTGAGGAGCTCCATGACCAGGAAGGGCCGGCCATCGGCATCGAGGTTGTAGTCGAGGATCGAGACGATGTTCGGGTGGCGGAGCTGGGCGCAGGCGCGGCTCTCGCGCAGGAACCGCTCGCGCGCGGACTGATCGCCGCCGAGATCGGCGCGCACGATTTTCAGGGCGACCTCGTCCCCGAGCAGGCGGCGGCGCGCCCGGAACACCGCGCCCATGCCCCCCTCGGCGAGCGGTTCGATGATCTCGTAGCGGCCATCGACGATGGTCCCGGCTGCCAGCACCACCCGATGATACTGGCTTAATATCCCTGCGTGGCGCGCCTACTCGCGATCGTCGAGGCGGCGCCGGCGGCCCGCCAGAAACCGCTGCGCGCTGTGCTAACGTAGCCGTCACGCACATGGATACGTCGCTTACCGTTCCCGCTGCCGGCGCCATCGATTTTCTCTCGCTCGGCGCGCTGATTCACCGGTTCGATCCCGGCGCCATCCCCTTCCGCAAGGCGTCGTCGTGCGCCGTGCATGTGTCGGGCGGCGAGTTCAACTGCGCGGCGAACCTTTCGGACTGCTTCGGCCTGCGGAGCGCCATTGCCACCGCCATGGTCGACTACCCGATCGGCGAGCTGATCGCGGGCCAGGTCCGCGCCATGGGCGTCACTCCCTTCTACAAGACGTTCGCCCACGATGGCGTGCGGGGGCCGAACATGGCGGCCGTCTACAGCGACCGCGGCTTCGGCATCCGCGGCCCGGTGGTCTTTTACAACCGTGCCAACGAAGCGGCCGCCCAATTGAAACCGGGCGACTTCGACTGGGACGCGATCTTCGCGCGGGGCGTGCGCTGGTTCCACAGTGGCGGCATCTTCGCGTCCCTGTCGGCCACCACCGCGGACCTGATCATCGAGGCGATGCAGGCCGCCCGCAAGCACGGCGCCATCGTGTCGTTCGACCTCAACTATCGCGAAAAGCTCTGGCGCGCCGCGGGTGGCGCCGACCGTGCGGTCGCGGTCCTCGGGCGCATCGTCGAGCACGTCGACGTGCTGGTCGGGAACGAGGAGGACCTGCAGAAGGGCCTCGGAATTCCGGGCCCGAAGGTCGCCGCCAAGTCGAAACTCGATCCGAGCGCCTTCGTCGAGATGATGGAGCGGGTCGTCAGCCGCTTCCCGAACATCAAGATGGTGGCCACCACGCTGCGGGAAGTGCATTCCACCAGCCGCCACGAGTGGGCGGCGGTGGCGTGGATCGGCGGCCAGACCTACCTGTCGCCGACCTGTCACCTGGACGTGTTCGATCGGGTGGGCGGCGGAGACGGGTTCGCCTCGGGCTTGTTCTACGGTCTCCTCAGCAACGCATCCGCCGATGAGGCGATCCGCCTCGGCTGGGCGCATGGCGCGCTGCTGACGACGTTCCCGGGTGACACGACGATGGCGACCCTGGAGCAAGTGCGCGCGTTCGCGCAGGGCGGGTCCGCGCGGATTGCGCGTTAGGCGGCCGACCTCTCAGGTCCGCGGGCTTACTTGAAAATCCCCTTCAGCTTCTTCCCGATCCCGGAGAACAGCCCTTTCACGGCGCGCTGGATCTGCTGCTTCACCGACCCCTGGTGGACCGGGCACATGCGCGACGGCCGATCGTCGCCTGGTTTGAAGTACTCGGCATAGGTCGGGCATCCTTCCAGCGGTTTCAGGTAGGAGATTTTGCAGAGCTGCATCTCCTGCATGCCGTCGGGCGGCAGGAAGTCGCGCGCGCCGCGCTTGCGCGCCGCGATCTTCATGAACTCGCTCCAGATCGGCAGCGCGTAGCGCGCGCCGTACCCTTCGCGGCCGATCGGCGCGGGCTGATCCGCGCCGACCCAGACCCCCGCGACGGTGGTGGTCGTGAACCCGACGAACCAGGCGTCCTTGAAGTCGTCAGTCGTGCCGGTCTTGCCTCCCGAGGGAAAGCGCACGCCATAGCTGGCGCGCGCGGCCGTCGCGGTACCACGGGCGATGACGTCTTCGAGCATCGACACCACCTGGTAGGCAACCGGTTCGGTGATCACGCGCTCCTGGTGGGCGGCGTTGTCGTAGGCGACGCTCCCGTCGGCGTCGATCACGCGCGTGATGGCGCGCGGGCGGACGGCGAGGCCGCCGTTGGGAAACGCCGAGAACGCCGCGGTCAGGGCGAGCGGGGTCACCAGTCCGGTGCCCAGCGATAACGACGGCACGTCTGGCAATTCCTTCAGGCCGACGTCCGATGCGAGCCGCAGCACGGAACGCGACCCGATGCGCTGCTGCAGGAGCGCTGCGGCGCGATTGTTGGATTCGATCATCGCGGCGCGCAGCGTCAGCGCGTCTGGCATCTCGCCGCGCGAGTTGCGCGGCGCCCATTCGTCGGGACCCTGCGGGGCGATCGCCGTCAGCCCGTCGAGGACGCTGACGGGTGAGTAACCTCTGGCGAGCGCCGCCGCATACAGGAAGGGCTTGAACGCGGAGCCGGGCTGCCGCCGGCTGCGCCACGCGCGGTTGAACTGCGATTGACGGAAGTCGCGCCCGCCGACCATCGCCAGCACGTCGCCGGTCGCCGGATCGACGGCGACCAGCGCGGCCTGCAAATCGCCGTTGCCGAGCCGCCGCAAGCCGTTTTCGACGGCGTGCTCGGCCGCTTCCTGCAGTTCAGGCACGAAGGTGGTGCGCACCTGCCAGTCGGGCGGATGGTCGCCGCCGAAGCGATCGCGGAACTCCTGACGCAGGAATTCCTTGGCGTAGCCGAAGCGGGCCTCGGTGGCGCCGGGGAACGGGCGGATCCGCGGCTTCGCCTGCGTGGCCGCCTTCTCCTGGGCGGCGGTGATGAAGCCTTCCTCCCGCATCCGCTGCAGGACGACCCGGCTGCGATCGAGTGCGCCGTCGAGGTTCGACCAGGGCGACAGCGCGGAGGGCGCGCGGATCAGGCCCGCGATGAGGGCCGCCTCGGCCAGCGTCAGCTGGCTCGCACGCTTGCCATACAGGTTCAGCGACATGGTTTCGACGCCGTAGACGCCGCCGCTCAGATAGATGCGGTTCAAATACAACTCGAGGATCTGTTTCTTCGAAAGCTCCTGCTCGAGCAGCAGCGCCAGCACCGCCTCCTGCGCCTTCCGGACGGGCGTCCGCTTGTTGGACAGGAACAGCGTGCGCGCGAGCTGCTGCGTCAGTGTGCTCGCCCCTTCGAGCCGGCGCCCGCCGCGCGCGCCGCGCCACACCGCACGCCCGAGCCCGAGCGGATCGATGCCCGGATGACGGTAGAACCGATGGTCCTCGACGGCGATGACGGCGTTGCGCAGGTCCGGTGCAATCTCGTCCAGCGACACGTCGCGGCGGTTCTCGTCCATCCGGAACCACGGCTTGCCGTCGGCGGAATAGAACCAGGTATCGCCGACCCCGCGCCGCAGCTTGTAGACGGACCATCCCTGCCGCATCGACCAGGACACCGCGATGGCCGTGAAGGCGACCAGGCAGGCAAACAGTACCGCCACGATGCGGTCCCTGGTGACACGGCCCGGGGTCACCGGGCCGCCCCGCGGCGGGCCTGGAGGACCGCGGAGAGGGCAAGGTAGTAGACCGGAAAGACCAGCGACGCCAGCGCGACCCATCGCGGCGGCGAGGGCCACATCCAGATAATCGCCGCGACCAGCAGCGCCCAGGCCGCAGCCATCGCCAGGGTTGCGGCGCGCCACGTCGGCGTCCGCGACGGATAGACGTAGCCGATGCGTACGAAGACGAGCGCGCTCAATGCCAGCAGGACCACCGCGTTGGCCGCGGGCGGCACACGAAAGAGCAGCAGGTACAGCACCACGATGTTCCAGTATGACGGGAAGCCGGTGAAGAAATGGTCTGAGGTTTTCGCATCCGATGCCACGAACCCATACATGCTGCTCAAGAGGACGACCGCGATGACCGGGATCGCCGCGAACTGCGGCAGCCCGCCCGCCGCCTCGAGCAGCAGCATCGGCACGAACACGAAGGTGAGGTAGTCCACGATGTCGTCAATGCGCGCGCCGTCCACACCGGGAAGCACCTCCTTCACGCGCGCGCGCCGCGCCAGCACGCCGTCGGTCGCGTCCACGACGGTCGCCGTGAACAACGCGCCGAGCGCGAGTCCATCGTTGCCGTGCACCACCGCCCATGCCGCGACGAATGCAAGGACCGACCCGGTGGCGGTGTAGACGTGGACCATCCAGGCGCGCCGACGCAACGAGGGCGTCGCCTCGATACAGCTGGGCTTGGCGGCATCCGCGGGCATCGTGTAGAATCTCAGCACATTCCAATCCCCAGCGGAGTGTCCTTTTTTCTTCAATTTAACGCCGCCGCCTGATCGATGGCGGCAGGTCTGTTCGAGCGAGTCGGCGCGAAGCGTCGCCCGCCTGTGCAGTGCCTTCAGAGAAATGGACCGTTTGCCGTGCTTTTATCCGCGCTCCGGCGCCCACGCTACGTCGTCGCGGCCATCGCGCTCCTGTGCGGGCTCATCGCCGCGGGGATTTACATCAGCCGCCGGCAGCCCGCTCCGCCTGAGCTCGCGTTTTCAGAATTTCTCCAGCACATCGACCGCGGCGGAGTGACACAGGTCCGCTTCGCCGATGGCGCCATCGCCCTGACCATGGCGGATGGCTCCCTGGCGACGACCGTCGCGCCGCCCAGCTTCCTCGCGGCCGACTCCGCGTTTTTCACCCGGCTCACCGAGCGCGGCATTCGCGTCCAGGTGCAGCGCACGCCGGACCCCGGGGCCCTCACCCCCGGCGGCATCGCCATCGGCACCTTCTTCCTCGCCCTGCTCGGGTTCACGGTCTACCGCACGACGGCGGGCCGTATCCATACCCCCGGCAAAGCCAAGATGGCCGAGCGCGGCGGCCAGGTCGTGACCTTCCAGGACGTCGCCGGCGTCGACGAAGCCAAGGACGAGGTCAAGGAAATCGTGGACTTCCTCCGCCACCCCGCGCGCTTCTCGTCGCTGGGCGGCCGGATCCCCAAAGGGGTGCTGCTCATCGGACCTCCGGGCACCGGCAAGACGCTGCTCGCGCGCTCGATCGCTGGTGAGGCCGGCGTGCCGTTCGTGTTCGCGAGCGGCTCGGACTTTGTCGAAATGTACGCCGGCGTCGGCGCCGCCCGCGTCCGTCGTCTGTTCAAGGATGCCCGCCGCCACAAGTCCTGCATCATCTTCATCGACGAGCTCGACGCCGTCGGCCGCAGCCGCGGCGGCAGCTCGCTCAGCCACGAAGAGCGCGAACAGACCCTGAACCAGTTGCTCGTCGAGATGGACGGCTTCGAGCCGTCGACCGGGATCGTCGTGATTGCCGCCACCAACCGGCAGGACATCCTGGACCCGGCACTGCTCCGCCCGGGTCGTTTCGATCGCCAGGTGATGGTCGGCAACCCCGATGTGAAGGGGCGCGAGGCCATCCTCACCGTCCACGGACGGAAGGTCACGATGGGCGGCGACGTCAACCTGCGCTCGATCGCGCGCGGCACGCCGGGATTCTCGGGCGCCGACCTCGCCAACCTCGTCAACGAAGCGGCGCTGGCCGCGGGACGCGGCGGGCGCGATCAGGTCACCGGCAAGGACATGGAATCAGCGCGCGACAAGGTCCTGATGGGCGTCGAGCGCAAATCGGTCGTGCTGAGCGAGCTGGACCGCGTCAACTGCGCGTACCACGAGGCCGGCCACGCGGTCGTCGCGGCGCTCCTCCCGATGGCCGATCCGCTGCACAAGGTCAGCATCATCCCGCGCGGGCGGGCGATGGGCGTGACGATGCAGCTGCCGGAAGGCGATCGGCACACCTATACCAAGGGCTACCTGGAGACGCAGATCGCGGTGCTGATGGGGGGCCGGGTCGCCGAGGAGCTCTTCATGAATCACATGACGAGCGGCGCCTCGAACGACATCGAGCGCGCCACCGACATCGCGCAGCACATGGTCTGTGAATGGGGCATGTCGTCGCTCGGCATGCGGGCGTTCCGCACGGCCGGCACCAGCTGCGATGGCGACAAGGCGCACGCGATGAGCGAGAGCACCGCGCGCCGCGTCGACCAGGAAATCGAGAAGGTCATCAACGGCGGCTACGACCGTGCCTGCGACCTCCTCCACCGCAATCGCGAGGCGGTCAAGATCATCGCCGAAGCGCTCCTCGACCAGGAGTCGCTCGACGCCGACGAGCTCAAGACCCTGCTGGCCAGGGCCGACACCAAGGCCTAGTACGACTTTGTCAGATCGTTGAATTGCGCCGTGAATCTGCGAGTGATCACTTTTGAGGGCATTGTACAAATTCTCCCATTCGCGTACGCTGCCGTGCAGTGCTCGATCGGCACGCGTGGACGCTGCTGCGACGACTGACGCGATGGTTGGATCAGTTCAAGGACTGCTTCGGGCATCGCGCCCAGCACGTGTCGCTGCGCCAGTATGTCGACGGCCTGTTGGGCGACAGCACACGCAAGTCGATGTCGGCGATGCTGGAGCGCGTCAGCGAGCCGACGTCCTATCAGGCATTCCAGCACTTCATCACGCACGCGCCGTGGGATGCCGAGGTCGTCTGGCGGCGTCTGCGGCGTGTGCTGCCCGAGCGCGCCGGCATTCTGATCCTGGACGAAACGAGCTTCCCCAAGTCCGGGCCGCATTCGGTCGGCGTGGCACGGCAGTACTGCGGCGCCCTGGGCAAGGTGGCGAATTGCCAGGTGGCCGTGACCGCGGCGTTGTGGACCGGGCAGCGCGCGTGGCCGTTGGGCGCGTTGCTCTACCTGCCCGCGGCGTGGACGGGCGACGCCGTGAGGCGCGCGACCGCACGCATTCCCTCCACCGTCATCTTTCAGGAGAAATGGCGCCTCGCCCTGACGCTCGTGCGCCGCAGTCGCGCGGCGGGGCTCACGCTCACCGCGGTGGTCGCCGATGCCGAATACGGCGACAACAGTACGGTGCGGCAAACGCTGCACCGGTTGCGCCTGCCGTATGCGCTCGGGATCTCGCCGACGCTCACCGTGTTTCGCGGCACCCCGACGCTGCGCATCGATCGCCGGCAAGCGCCCCCCCGCAATCGGCCCGACGGCTGGCCCGATCAGGAGGCGGTGGCGGTGCGGGCGCTCAGCGATGCGCTGCCCGCGCGCGCGTGGCGCCGTGTCACGTGGCGCAATGGGACCAATCCCCCGTGGGAAGCCGGCTTCGCCGCCCTCCGCGTCACCCCGGCGACCGACTGGCGCCGTCGGCGCCTGGCGCCAGAAATCTGGTTGCTGTGCGAACGCGGCCTCGGCCCGACGGGGCGCCGCCGACACTACTTCGTCTCGCTGCCCGCCACCGCGTCGCTGGCGGCGCTCGTCCGGCTGGCGCATCACCGCTGGGCGATCGAGCAGCATTACCAAGACCTCAAAACCGAACTCGGGCTCGATCACTTCGAAGGCCGCTCGTATCCGGGATGGCAGCACCACCTGGCGATCAGCGCCGTCGCCTACGCGTTTCTCCAGACCGAACGCCGGCGGCCGCGCGAGGGGCCACGGCTCACGTTTCCCCAAGTGCGTGCCTTCGTACAGGAAATCTTTACGGGGCTGCTGTTTATCAGTCGCCCTCAATACATGCGGTGGATGAAGCAAGCCGAACAACGGTTTCATCAACTGCGGATCTGACAAAGTCGTACTAGAAGCTCGTGATCGGCTCTCCGGCCTTGCACATCGGGCAGTCCGACGCGGCGACGTTGTCCGGCGCCTTGTACTCCGCCAGCGCGTAATTGGGCACGCCGACGTCGATCATCGCCTCCATGCGA
>JBKJRJ010000376.1:0-4531 GCA_046594705.1 Vicinamibacterales bacterium | reverse complement strand
CTGAAGGAGATCAACGCCTTTGCGCTGCCTGGCGGCCCGATGTTCATCCAGCGGGGCATGCTCGAGAAGGCGCACAACGAGGGTGAGGTCGCCGGCGTCATGGCGCACGAGCTCGCGCACGTCGCCCTGCGGCACGGCACTGCCCAGCAGACCAAGTCGACGCCCTTCGCGATCGGCCAGATGGCGGGGCAGATCGCCGGCGCCATCATCGGCGGCACCAAGGGCGCGATCATCGCGCAAGGATCGCAGTTCGGCCTCGGCACCTACTTCATGAAATTCAGCCGGGCCTATGAAAAAGACGCCGACCTGCTCGGCAGCCGCATCATGGCGGAGGCCGGTTACGATCCGCGCGACATGGCCAATCTCTTCAAGACCATCGAGAAAGAGAGTGGTCCCGGCGGTCCGCAGTGGATGAGCGATCATCCGAATCCGGGCAATCGCGTCGAGTACATCACGAAGGAAGCGCAGGCCCTGCGGGTGACCGCCAATCCCCGCCGGGTGACGCCCGAGTTCCAGAACGTGCAGGCCTACCTGCGCTCGCTCTCGCCCGCGCCATCCGCGGAGGATGTTGCGCGCAACAAGAACGCCGGCCGCACGTCCGGCGGCGGCGGGGCGCCGTCGGCGCCCCCCAGCCGGGGGTCGATCCCGCGGCCCGACTCGCGCACCACGACCTACACCGAGGGCGACCTCTTCCGCGTCAGCGTGCCCTCGAACTGGCGCGAGCTGGCCAACAACAACACCGTCACCTTCGCGCCGGAGGGTGCCTACGGCACGATCGATGGCAATAGTGTGTTCACGCACGGCACCGAGATCGGCGTCTCGCGCAACGAAGGCCACGACCTGCAGACGGCGACCAACGAGCTGCTGCAGGCGCTCCGCCAGTCCAACCCGCGGCTGAGCAATCCCGGCAACTACGAGCGCGGCTCCCTCGGCGGTCGGCAGGCGGTGCACACCGTGCTGTCGAATGTCTCCGATGCCACCGGAGGGCAGGAAGTGATCGACGTCTACACGGCCCTGCTGGCGGATAACTCGCTGTTTTACGTGATCGGTGTCGCGCCGCGCGACGAGTACAACACCTACGCCAACGTATTCCGCAACGTGGTGCGCTCGATTCAGCTGTCCAAATAAATCGATCAGAGGGTGGCGGTCGGCGGTTCGGGATCAGAGGCCGGCGTGGCCTCGATCCCAGCCGCCACGCGCCAGTGCCGAACCGACCAGCCTTGCGTAGGACGAATGGCAGAACAAGTCATCATCGCGGTCGGGGACATGTGCGGCCCGCCGCGCAAGAATCCCGGTGCCGAGGGCACGGCCGCGCTCGCGCGGCGGATCATCGCGCAGCACCCCGGCGCGATCATCCTCGCGCTTGGCGACAACGCCTACAATCGCGGCCGGCTCGACGAGTACCGCGATCACTACACGCCAACCTGGGGGCAGCCGGACCTCCTCGGCCGGACGTTTTGCTGTCCCGGCAATCACGACTACCGGACCGCCGGTGCCTCCCCCTACTTCGCCTACTTCGGCGAGGCGCGCGCCGGCACGCCGCAGCGCAGTTACTTCAGCCTGCCGCTGCCCGACGCCGGCTGGCACCTGGTGTCGCTCAACAGCGAGATCGAGCAGGATGCGCACTCGCCGCAGATCCAATGGCTGCGCCACGATCTCGCGTCGCGCCGCCACCAGCCGATCCTGGCGATCTGGCACCGGCCCCGATGGGGCTCGGGCGCGCACCGCGATTCCAAGAAACCGCGCTGGTTCATGAACGAGATCTACGCGGCGCGGGCGGAACTGGTGTTGAACGGGCACGCCCACCACTACGAGCGCTTCGCGCCGCAGCGTCCCGACCAGATACCGGATCCGCAGGGCCTGCGGCAGTTCATTGTGGGCACGGGCGGACGCTCGCTGGCCGGCCGCCGCAAGGACACGCCGAACAGCGAATACGCCCGCTTCGACAAGCACGGGGTCCTCAAGCTCACGCTGCGGCCGGACGCCTATCGGTGGGAATTCATCGGCGTGGACGACCGCGCGCTCGATACCGGCGAACAACCGATCAACCAGCGGGGGACATAGATGGACATCAGCCTGACTCTCACCGATGACGAGCGCCACGCCTGCCGGCGCGCCGCGATCCTCCTGAGGGCGCTCTCCGGCGGCCTGCGCGAAATCGGCACCCGCCAGGAGGCTGACGCCTGCGCCGGCTACGCGACGACGCTCGATACCATCGTGTCGAGCGGCGAGTGCTGCCCCGTCAGTAGCGACGGCAAAGTCGACGTCGAGCAGGCGGGCTTCATGCTCGAGGGGATCCGCGACGGGCTGGACAATGCCGACCTTGACGAAGGGTCCGATTTCGTCCAGCGCGACATCGAACGCCTGAACGACGTCGTCTTCCGCTACAATTCGGCCGCGGGCAAGGCTGCCGGATAGAGCCTGTCTCGCCGAAGCTCCCGGACGAGTGTCAGGGAGCGGAGGCGGACCTCCCGCGGGGGAGGATGTTATGCGGCGATTCGCCGTCCTGGCCACATTCGGCGCGATCGTCTTCGCCGCGGCCATCTCGCCGCTGGCACAGCGCGGCCCCACGGCCCCGGTATGGCCAGGCTACCAGGGGGAAGGCGTCACCCTCCTCCCCAACGGCTGGCGCATCGCGCCGGAGGGACGCCACATCATGGTCGGCGACCTGCCCATGAACCTGGTGCCGTCTCCCGACGGCCGCTTCATCGCGATTTCCACCAGCGGCTACACCAAGCCGGCCATCAGCATCTTCGACGTCCGCAGCCTGCAGATCGTCAGCCGCATCGAGATCGACCACACCTGGCTCGGGCTGGTCTGGTACCCCGACGGCACACGCCTGTTCGCGTCAGGCGCCAGCGAGAACGTCGTCTACGAGTTCAGCTTCCTGGCCGGTCGGCTGGCCGCGGCAGGCAGCATCTCGCTCGGACCGGCCGAAACGCATCCGGGCGGCGACCGCATCCTGAATGCCGGCTATGTCACCGGCATGGCCCTCAACGGGAACGGCTCGCGGCTGTACGTCACGGAGCTCTACGGCCAGAGAGTGCGCGCCATCGATCTGGCGACGAAGAAGGTTGTCGCCACCGCCGACCTCGACGCCGAGCCCTACACGTGCATCCTGTCCGCGGACGGCAAGACCGTGTTCGTGTCGATCTGGGGCGGCGCCAAGGTGGTCATGCTCGACGCGGTGACGCTCGCGGTCAAAGGGGAGGTGCCGGTCGGCGAGCATCCCAACGCCATGGTCCTCAGCCGAGACGGGGCGCGTCTGTTCGTCGCCTGCGCCAGCACGAATGCCGTGTGGGTCGTGGACGTCGCGGCCGGCAAGCCGGGCGAGCAGATTTCGGTGGCGCTCGGCGTCGATGCCCCCGTGGGTTCGACGCCCAATGGCGTCGCCCTGTCGCCGGACGGCCGGACCCTCGTGATTGCCAATGCCGACAACAACACCGTCACGGTCGCCGACGTGTCGACGCCCAACGCCACGCGCGTCGCGGGCTGGATCCCGGTCGGCTGGTACCCCACCAACGTCCTGTTCGATCGCGACGGCAGCCGGCTCTTCGTGCTGAACGGCAAAGGGCTGGCGGGTCAGGCCAACCCGCGCGGTCCGCAACCAGGTGGCGCGCGCATCGACAGCCAGTACGCGGGCGGCATGTTCCACGGCAGCATGTCGATCATCCCGCTACCCACCGCCGCGGGTTTGCGGCGGATGACCGCGAAGGTGCGGCAGCTCACGCCCTACACCGACGCCCATCGGCTGGCGCCGGCCAATGCACCCGCCGCCTCGCCCATTCCGGCGCGCGTCGGCGATTCGTCGCCCATCAAGTATGTCTTTTACGTGATTCGCGAGAACCGCACCTACGACCAGGTGCTCGGTGATCTTCCGAAAGGCAACGGCGACCCGTCGCTGACGCTGTTTCCGCGGGAGGTCACGCCGAACGCGCACGCGCTCGCGGAGATGTTCACGACCTTCGACAACTTCTACGTCGATGCCGAGGTCAGCTACGACGGTCACGCGTTCTCCACCGGCGCCTACGCGACCGATTTCGTCGAGAAGATGTGGCCCGCCAACTACGGCCGTCGCGAGGGGCTCTACCTCAGCGAAGGCGGCTATAAATTGCGCAACCCCTTCGGCAACATCACCGCGCCCCCGAAGGGCTATATCTGGGATTTCGCCAAGCGCGCCAACGTCTCCTACCGCAGCTACGGCGAATTCGCCGCGTGGGATCGCCCGGGCGGCCGGATGGTGGCCTCGGTACCGGGTCTCGACGGGCACATCCATCCGACGTTCCCCCCGTTCGACATGTCGATCCCCGACGTCAAGCGGATCGAGCTGTTCGCCGCGGAGTTCAAGGAGTTCGTGCAGCAGGGCACGGTGCCGCGGCTGACGATCATGCGCCTGCCGCGCGACCACACCAGCGGCACCGCGCCAGGGGCGGTGACGCCGACCGGGATGGTGGCCGACAACGACCTCGCGCTCGGCCAGTTCGTTGATCTGATCTCGCACAGCGCCATCTGGAAGCAATCCGCCATCTTC
>JBKJRJ010000263.1:0-7831 GCA_046594705.1 Vicinamibacterales bacterium | reverse complement strand
GCGGTCGCCTACGGCACCGCGCAGAGCACCCAGCCCGTGCAACAGGGGCTCAACGCGATCGTCGAAGTGTTCACCGTGTCGTTCGTGACCTCGACGATCAGCGCGATGACGATCCTGTTGACGGGGGTGTGGCAGTCGGGCGTCACGAGCAGCGCCGCGGTGGCCGCCAGCTTCAACTCGGTGATGCCGACGTTCGGCGGCTGGATCGTCGCGTTCTGCGTGTTCCTGTTCGGCTATACGACGCTGATCGGCTGGGCCTACTACGGCGAGCAGTTTTTCGAGTACATCCTCGGCCGGAAGGTGACGCTGACGTATCGCTGGATCTATTGCCTGCTCATTCCGTTCGGGGCCGTCACCAAGGTGGATTTGGTGTGGGCGTGGGGCGACCTGATGAACGCGCTGCAGGTCTTTCCCAACCTGATTGGCCTGCTGGGGTTGAGTGGCATCGTCGCAAAAATCGCGCACGACAAGCTCGCGCCGGACCGGCAGCACTGACCCTGCGCCCTTCCCCCTTTCCCCAGGCCCTTCAGCACCTCGCCCTTCCGCAATTTGCACTTGGCACTTCGCTCTTGCTCTTTTGAGCTTTCGCCTATTGATCGCCGTCAACGAGCCTGCTACGATCAGCCCTCAATCCTGCGGGCCCTGCAGGCTAACCCCATGGCTTCCAACTCTTTACCCGTCATTTCAGGCGACAAGGACACGCTCCTCCAGCAGGCGCTCGGCCGGCTGGCGGCCTCCCCGCGACCGGGCGGTCCGGATGCCGACGCCATCGTCACCGCGACGCGGCGGCTGCCGGCCGTCGCCGCGACGTTCGCGCCGTTTCCCGCGCAGACCGACGCCCGGCTGCGCGCGGCCCTGGCGGCGCGAGGCATCGAGCAGCTCTACACGCACCAGGCGCTGGCGTTCGGCCACGTGCTCGATGGCCGGAACGTCGTGACCATCACCCCAACGGCGTCGGGCAAGACACTGTGCTACAACGCGCCGGTGCTCGACGCGATCCTGAAGGACCCGTCGTCGCGCGCGCTCTACCTGTTCCCGACCAAGGCCCTCGCGCAGGATCAGCTGGCGGAGCTGCACGGGCTCGCCGAGCTGGCGATGCAGCACGGGGCTCCGGAGATCGGCGTGTTCACCTACGATGGCGACACGCCGTCCGACGCCAGACGCGCGATCCGCGGCAAGGCGCACGTCGTCCTCAGCAATCCCGACATGCTGCATGCCGGCATCCTGCCGCACCATCCGCGCTGGGCGAAGCTGTTCGAGAACCTGAAGTTCGTGGTGATCGACGAGTTGCACGCCTATCGAGGCGTGTTCGGCAGCCACCTGGCCAACATCGTGCGGCGGCTCCAGCGCGTCTGCCGGCACTACGGGTCGGACCCGATCTTCATCTGTTCGTCGGCGACCATCGCGAATCCGCGGGAGCTGGCCGAGGGGCTGACCGGCCGTCCATTCGAGTTGGTCGATCAAAGCGGCGCGCCGCGGGGCGAGAAGTTCTTCCTCTTCGTCAATCCGCCGGTGGTCAACCAGGAGCTGGGCATCCGGCGCTCGTACTTGACCGAGTCGCGCCGCGTCGCGCTCGAGTTTCTCAAGCACAACCTGCAGCTGATTCTCTTCGCGCAGAGCCGGCTGGCGACCGAAATTCTGACCACCTACCTGAAGGATGCCTACCAGGGGCCGGACGGCTCGTCCGATGTCATTCGCGGCTACCGCGGCGGCTACCTGCCGGCGCGGCGGCGTGAGATCGAGCGCGGCCTGCGCGAGGGCAGCGTGCGCGCCGTGGTCTCGACCAGCGCGCTGGAGCTTGGCATCGACATCGGGGCGCTCGACGTCTCGGTGATGGCGGGGTACCCCGGCACCATTGCGGCGACCTGGCAACGGGCGGGGCGCGCCGGCCGACGCGCCACGCGGTCCGCGGCGGTGCTGGTCGCGAGCAGCGCGCCGATCGACCAGTTCATCATCCGCAACCCGTCGTACTTTTTCGACGCCTCGCCCGAGCATGCCCTGATCAATCCCGACAACCTGCACATCCTGCTGGACCACGTGAAGTGCGCGGCGTTCGAGCTGCCGTTCGGCGTCGACGAGCTGTTCGGATCCGCGGGTCGGCCCGATCCGGTCAACCTCCAGGAAATCCTCGCGGTGCTGGCCGAGGAGGGTTTTGTCCATCTCGCCGACGGCCAGTGGAACTGGACCAACGAGTCGTACCCGGCCGACGCCGTGAGCCTGCGGTCGGTGTCGTCCGATAACTTCGTCGTGATCGACACCACCCGCGGTGAGCGCGTCATCGCGGAAACCGATTTCACCAGCGGTCCGACGATGCTGCACGAGAAGGCGATCTACATCATCGAAGGGCAGCTGTTCCAGGTCGAGAAGCTCGACTTCGAGAACCGCAAGGCCTTCGTCCGCTCGGTGGACTGCGACTATTACACCGACGCGATCACCTATACCAAGGTGACGATCCTGGACACCTTCTCGTCGGCGGCGTCCGAAACTGCCACCCCCGAGATCCCGCCGCCAACCGCTGAGGCGACCGCCAGGCGCTCCCATGGCGAGGTCCACGTCGTGTCGCGGGTCGTCGGGTTCAAGAAGATCAAGTTCTACACTAACGAGAACGTTGGCTCCGGCGAGCTGGATCTGCCCGAGCAGCAGATGCACACCTCGGCGTACTGGCTGACGATCCCGTCGCCGGTGATGGCGGCCTTGCCGCATGGCACCGACGATCGGCGCGATGGGGTGATCGGGTTGGCGTTCGCGATGCGCCACGTGGCGCAGTTGCTGCTGATGTGCGATCGGCACGACGTCGGCGTCTCGATCGACGGCGGGTCGCTCGACCGGAAGACGCGAGCCGGCGGCGTGGGCGGCGTCCCCGAAGCGCTGGCGCCGGAGCCGAACATCTTCATCTACGACAACTATCCGGGCGGCATCGGCTTCAGCCGCCCGTTGTTCGACATGCACGCGTCTCTGCTGTCGCGCACGCACGAGCTCATTACGGGTTGCCCGTGCGAATCGGGGTGCCCGTCGTGTGTCGGACCGGAGGGCAACACGGGACCCCACGCCAAGCTGGTGGCGGTGGCGATCCTCGATCGTCTGAGGTCGGAACGTCTGGTGCGGTCATGACGCGGCACGCCCCGTCGTGGCGCCTCACGGGCTCATCCCGAAGACCACAGAGAGTGCGCGATCACCAAGCGTGTGTGAGGTGTTCGTACTGCAATGACCTTCGTGGTCTTCGCGACCTTGGTGATGTCATCGTCGGTGGTGACCGTGGAGGCCTCCGTCCGTGGATCTGACGAGCCGCCTCCGCGCCATCGTCCGTCCCGCGAACGCACCTTCGCGCGAGCTGACCTACGAGCCGGACACCGGGCGCTACGAGGCGACCATCGACATCGATCGCGTGGCGGACGTGCTCGGCGGCCACGTGACGGAGAACCGATTTGGCCGCGCCTTGATCGTGGACCGCCGCTACGAATCCGACCGCTTGCATGGTACGCGCCGCGTCGGCGACTGCGACGTGGTTGACGGCGACACGCTGAAGCTGCTCGATCCGGGTCTGCGGCCACCCGACGGCGTGGGTTCGCGGACGCTGTTCGTCGATCTCGAGACCACCGGGTTGAGCGGCGGCGCCGGCACCGTCGCGTTCCTGGTGGGTTGCGGCTGGTTCGACATGGGCGCCTTTCAGGTCCGGCAGTTCCTGTTGACCAGTTACGCGAGCGAGCGCGCGCTGCTCTGCGCTGTCGCGGAATGCTTCGGCGCCACGTCGCTGCTGGTCACCTACAACGGCAAGACGTTCGACGTGCCCGTGATGGAGACGCGGTGGTTGTTCCATCGCATGCCGCTGCCGCTCGAGTCGGTGCGGCATTTCGACATGCTGCATCCGGCGCGCCGCCTGTGGCGTGGGCGCGCGCGCGCCGAAGCGTTCACCACCGCGGTCGAGGGGGCGCCGGGCGAGGCCGAGGGCGGCTGCCGGCTGGGCACGCTCGAGCGCGTGCTGTGCGGCGTGACGCGGGTGGGCGACATCCCCGGGATGGACATTCCGGCGCGGTATTTCGCGTTCCTGCGGAGCGGCGATGCCCGCCCGCTGGAGCCGGTGCTCGAGCACAATCGCCTCGACCTCATCTCCCTCGCCGCGGTATGCGCGCACGCGGTGCAGCTCGTCGAAGAGGGCAGTCCGCGGTGCCGTGACGCCGCTGAAGCGCTGGCGCTCGGCAAGGTCTACGAACGGGCCGGTTGCGTGGACCGCGCCATCACCGCGTACCAGCACGCCGCCGCGGATTCGATGGCGCACATCGACGTCGTGCTGGAAGCGATCTACCGGCTGGGGCTGCGCCTGCGGCGCGACCGGCGCTTCGCGGAGGCGGCCGACTGCTGGCGCCGGCTGCTTGAGGTGCGCCCCCGCCTTCGCCAGGGCTACGGCGGGCACGGAGCCGGGCGGCGCAGCACGCTGATGGCGCCGCTGCGCCAGTACGCCGTCGAGGCGCTCGCCATCCATCACGAGCACCGCGAACGCGACTACGAGGGGGCGAAGGAATTGACGCTGCGGCTGCTCGACGAGGCGGATGGTGACGTCCGGCCGAAGCACGAGGCGACGAAGAATCGCCTTGCCCGTCTCGAAAAAAAGATCGCCCGAAAAAACAACAGCCACCTGTTTGCATAGGTGGCTGTCTGAGGATGATGCCGGTCCGCCTACTCCGTAGTCCGCGAGTTCAAGTATTCCGCGTCTTCGGGGTAGTCAGCAGCGTCGAGTAGTCCGCGTATTCCGCGGCCCCGTAACTCCGCGCCCTACTTGGCGGCGACGGCCGTCTTCTTGGGAGCCTTCGCCTCTTTGGCGGTCTTCGCGGCGGCGGCGGCGGCTTTGCGGGTCTCGGACGTCTGCACGCCGAACCGCTTCGTGAAGCGCTCCACGCGGCCTTCCGTGTCGATCAGTTTCTGCCGGCCCGTGAAGAAGGGGTGGCAGTTATTACAGATTTCGAGGTGCAGCTCCGGCTTGGTCGAACGGGTCGGCCAGGTGGCACCGCAGGCGCAGCGCGCCTCGATTTCGTGGTACTTCGGGTGGATCCCTTCCTTCACGGTCTGCTCCTTGGGGTCGTGGGCAAAAGGGTAGTATACCAGATCAGGGCGCAAGGCAGAAGGATGAAGGCAGTAAGCCTTTTTATTTCAACGAGTTAGAGGTTCGCTTCGTCGTTTCGCCACACTCGGCCACGAGGCCTGCTGCCGTGTGCCTTTTACCTTTGGCCCCTACGGAATATCAATCCACCGGTCCCAGCGGTGCCCGCGCAGGGTGGCCATCAGCGGCGCCGGCAGCGGCACGCCGTCGCTGGCCGCCAGATTGGCCTCCACGTGCCGCAGCTTGCGCATCCCCGGGATCACGGTGCTGACGGCCGGATGCTGCAGGATGTGGCGCAGCGCCAGTTCCGGCATCGTCATCCCGGCGGGGACGACGGGGCGGAGGCGGTCGACGCGATCCAGCGTCTTCGACAGGTTATCCGGCTGGAAGTAGATGTTCCGGAAATCTCCCTCCGGCCACTTGGTCTCCGCCGTCAGCGTTCCGGTCAGGCTGCCCTCGTCGAACGGCACCCGCGCAATCACGGCGATGTTGCGCCGCTGGCACTCGACGAACAGCTCGTCCTCGGGCGCCTGGTCGAAGATGTTGTAGACGACCTGCACGGAGTCGATCAGGTCCGTGCCGAGCGACTTGAGGACGTTCGTGGGCTGCCACCGGTTGATGCTGATGCCGATCGCGGCCGCGAGGCCGTCTTCCTTCAGCGCGCCGACCGCGCGCTGCCAGGCGAGGTCGGTCGCCCACGAGTCGTCCCAGACGTGGAACTGTTGCAGATCGACTTGGGCGAGTCCGAGGTTGCGCAGGCTGATCTCGGTGTACTCGCGGATGTAGTCGGCGGGGAAGACATCGCTCAGCGGGTACTCAGGCCGCGCCGGCCACTGTCGGTTCTTGGGCGGGATCTTGGTGGCGGTGTATAGCCGCTGGCCCGGGTGCCGTTTGAGCAGCTCGCCGAGGAGCTGCTCACTGCGTCCTTCGCCGTACGCCCAGGCCGTGTCGAAGAAGTTGCACCCCAGTGCGACCGCGCGGTCGAGCGATCCTCGCGACTCTTCGTCGTCCGATCCCGTCCACCCGGCCATGCCCCACATGCCGTAGCCGATCTCGGAGACTTTCCACCCCGTCCGGCCGAAGGTTCGATACTGCATCCGTTGATAATAGCGCGCCGGGACTTCTGCGGTCGACCCCTGCCGTGCTGCGGAAGCCACCGTCGCGGTGGCATCGAGGAGGAGCGATCAGGGATCAGGGATAAAATCGCCCCATGCTCCGCAGAGGCGCGTTTCTCATCCTGTTCGTCTCCGCGTTCGTCGCGCTGCCGGGCGCCCAGACGGAGAAACTCGACGACGCCGGCATCGGCCAGATTCGCGACGAAGGGCTCAACCGGTCGCAGGCCATGGACACGCTGTTCTGGCTGAGCGACCGATACGGCCCCCGCGTCACCGGCACCCCCGCCATCGACGAAGCGGGCGCATGGACGATGAAGAAGATGACGGAGTGGGGCTTCGTCAACGTGCATCGCGAGGACTGGGACTTCGGGCGGGGGTGGTCGCTGGTGCGGTTCAGCGCGCACATGACGGAACCGCGGATCCAGCCGCTGATCGGCTTGCCCAAGACGTGGTCCACCGCCACCGACGGGCCCGTCACGGCTGACGTCGTCCGCGCCACCATCGCGACTGACGCCGACTTCGCCAGGTACAAGGGACGGCTACAAGGGACGATCGTCCTCTCGCAGCCGTCGCGCGCGGTGCGGATGCTCGAGGGTCCGTTCATCGTCAGGATGAACGCCGAGCTCGCCAGGGAGGCCGCCACCACACCGATTCCGGCGCAGCGCGAACGGGGCGGACGCGGCAGCGCGGCGACACCTGCCGCCGACAGCACCGACCCGGCCAATCCGGATCCACCTGCCGGACAAGGCGCGCAACAGTTCCAGCAGCGGCTCCAGCAGTTCTACCAGGACGAAGGTGTCGTCGCCGTATTCGACCGCGGCAGCGACGCCGACACGGCGAACATGGGAAGCGGCCTGTCGGTGAAGCAGCAGCGGCCCGACGGCGGGACGGTCTTCCCCGGTACCGTCAACCGCGCCAACGCGCTCGCGGGGGTGCCGCAGGTCACGCTCGCGGTGGAGCACTACAACCGCATGGTGCGTCTGCTCGAGCACAACGTGCCGGTGAAAGTCGAGCTCGACGTCCGCGTGCAGTTCCACGAGAACGTCAAGGGCTTCAATCTGGTCGGCGAGATCCC
This sequence comes from Vicinamibacterales bacterium, assembly GCA_046594705.1. Lineage (GTDB taxonomy): Bacteria > Acidobacteriota > Vicinamibacteria > Vicinamibacterales > 2-12-FULL-66-21 > JAICSD01. Next base: position 546 of record JBKJRJ010000263.1, on the reverse strand, counting down.
GGGGAGCGACCTCGCGAGCGAAGTCGTCATGCTCGGCGCCCACTTCGACTCGCATTCGTTCGCCACCGGCGCCACCGACAACGCCACCGGCTGCGCCGCGATGCTGGAGGCGCTGCGGATCATCAAGACGGCCGGTCTCAAGCCGCGCCGCACGATCCGCGTCGCGCTCTGGGGCGGCGAGGAACAGGGGCTGCTCGGTTCGAAAGCCTACGTGCTCGCCCATTTCGGCGACCCCCGGACCATGGTGCTGAAGCCCGAACACGCGAAGCTCGCGGCGTACTTCAACCTCGACAACGGCGCCGGGCGCATCCGCGGGATCTGGCTGCAGAGCAACCTCGCGGCCCGGCCGATCTTCGAGCAGTGGGTGGCGCCGCTCAAGGATCTGGGGCTCACCATCCTCGGGCCGCGCAACGTCGGCTCGACGGATCACTCCTCGTTTGACGCTGTCGGTCTGCCGGGATTTCAGTTCGTGCAGGACCGGCTGGAGTACAACGCGCGGACGCACCACTCGAACATGGACACCTACGACCGCGTCCAGCGTGACGA
>JBKJRJ010000242.1:0-3584 GCA_046594705.1 Vicinamibacterales bacterium | reverse complement strand
CGGCGCCGGGGAAGTCGGCAATCTGCCGATCCTGGCGTTCGACGGTCCTAAGGTCTTCCGGGTGGACCTGGCGCTCTCGAAGAAGACGCGGATCACCGGTCGCTACAACCTCGAGGTAAAGGGTGAAGCATTCAACCTGACGAACACGCCTACCTTCTTCACGGGTGACCTGAACATCAACAGCGTCACGTTCGGACGCCTCACGAGCGTCACGGTCAACTCGCGCGTGATTCAATTGTCGGTCCGGTTGAACTTCTGATCGCGTCTGACGACGCTTCGGGCACGAAGACATAACTGACACGAAGCCTAGGAACTTCGTGCCTTCGTGACTTGGAGTCTTCTGCTAAGCCGTCGGCGCGTGCAGCGTCAGGAGGCGTGAGTCCTCGCTGTTGCGCACCGTCCGCAGATCGAGCACGACCCGGTCGTCCTGGATCCGCGCGATGACCGGCGGGTCGAGGCCGCGCAGATACTGCTCGATGGCGTCGGCCGTCATCCCGTGGCGCGCGATTTCGACCAGCCGCGTGGGCAACTCGGCGCCCGGGGCGCTGCCGCCGCCGACGGTGGACACGCCATCGATCACGCGCGCGCGCCAGCCTGACGCGTTGAGGGCGTCCGCCAGCGCGTCGGCGCGACCTCCGATCTCCTCCGCCGTCATCCGGAGCATGCGCGGCACCGGGATCTCGTCCGCCGCGCGGCCGATCGCGTGCTGTTCGAGCGTCGCCTCGAGCGCCGCGTAGGTGAGCTTGTCCACCCGAAGGGCGCGCATCAGCGGATGCCGGCGGATCCGATCCAGTGCCTCACCGCGTCCGGCGATGATCCCCGCCTGGGGTCCGCCGAGCAGCTTGTCGGCACTGAAGCAGACGACGTCGACGCCCGCCGTGATGCTCTCGGACACGATCGGTTCGTCGCGCAGCACCTTGGAAAGTTCGTCGCGGTTGGGCCCGCCCCGAGCGTCGTCGATGGGCCAACCGAGCCAGCCGCTGCCGAGATCCTCCGCGACGGGCACGCCAAACCGGCGGCCTAACGCGACGAGCTCCTGGAGCGGCGCGCGCTCGGTGAAGCCGACCATCCGGAAGTTCGCCGGGTGCACGCGAAGGATCAGCGCGGTGCGCTCGCTGATCGCCGCCGCATAGTCGTTGGTCCGGGTGCGGTTGGTCGTGCCTACCTCGCGCAGCACCGCCCCCGACTGCGCCATGACGTCCGGCACGCGGAAGCCGCCGCCGATTTCGACCAGCTCCCCCCGGGAGATGATCACCTCCCGGCCGTTGGCGAGCGCCGCCAGCAGCAGCAAGGTCGCCGCGGCGTTGTTGTTGACGACGACCGCGGCGTCGGCCCCCGTCAGGCGGGCGATCAGCCTGGTGGCGTGCGCGTCGCGCCGGCCGCGCGCGCCCTGCGCCACGTCATATTCCAGATTCGTATAGCCGCCAGCGAGGGCGCTGATGCGGGCGATGGCGGCCTCCGAGAGGGGCGCCCGTCCGAGATTGGTGTGGAGGATGACCCCGGTGGCGTTGATGACGCGGACCAGCGACGGGCGCATGGCGGCGCGCAGCCGCGCGTCGGCGCCGGCTTCGATGGCGCCGAGGGCGTCCTCCACCGTCACGGCGGCGACCACGCCCGACGCGAGGCGGTCGCGGAGCTCGGTGGTTTCGGCGCGCAACGCGTCGACCAGAGCGGCGCGCCCGTAGCGGGTCTCCAGGGCGCGCATCGCGGCACGCTGGCGCAACTGCTCGATGGAGGGAATGACGCGCAGGTCAGACATGCGATACTATCGTCACGATTTCCCCATTGAGTTTATGGCATCCGACAACGATCAGCCGCGCCTGCCCGTACCGGATTATCGCCCGGTCGAGCGCTTTTGGCCGTATGTCGATTTGCCGGAGCAGCCGAGCGACGAAGAGCTCGCGGCGCTCGACCCTGAGCTGAGCGAAGCGCTCTTCGGCACTCCCAAGCTGCCATTTTCCGTCACCCTGGAGTTTCCCGTGTTCGCCGGCGCCGACTACGCGCGGGCCGTCGAGATGGCACGCGCGTCGGCCGATTACCGTGAGGTCGGCGCCGGCGCGCGGCTTCGTCATCGCGCGCGGTTCTACCCGAAAGACGCCGTGCAGCTGCGCGATCTGTTCGACCTGGTCGGCCGGCTCGACGCGACCGACGTGCTGATCGACGATCGGCCGGTGCCCTACGCGCGCGAGTTATGGCTGCCGCTCATCTGGTTCCTGATTCGATGACGGGCCACGGCTTTCTCACGACGTCCACTACGCGACGAAGACAACCCAGACGTTGTCATCGTGGTGACCTTCGCGCCTGGATCCGTTGGGCGTGACGGATGGCCGAACTCACCGACGTACAGAAGGATCTCGTCACCCTCGCCGCCGGGCTGAAGCAGCTCGAAGCGGAATACAACATGTTCTTCTCGGGGCGGCAGCCGCGGCCGCCGTTGGAAACGCGCAGCCGCATCGCGGCGCTGGTCAAGAAATGGGATCGCGCCTACATCCAGTCCGCCGTGGATCGCTTCCAGTTCGACACCCTGCAGCGCCGCTTCCAGACCTTCGTGGATCTGTGGGATCGCGGCCTGCGCTCGCGCGAGGAAGGGCGCGCCGGCCCGTTCGCGATGCCGCCGCCGAAAGAGGTCCGCAAGGCAAAAGCGCCCGACACCAAGATCGTCCACGTCACGGCGTTCCAGGATCCGATGCGCGAGATGGACAAGCTCCACACGCTCTACGATTCGCTGATGGACGCGCGGCGCGAGGCGGGCGACGACGTGGTGCCGTTTCACCGCTTCGCGGCGCTGGTGAAGGACCAGGTGGCGAAAGTCAAGTCCACCGGCGCGCCGGAAGTGGCGTTCCGCGTCGCGGTGGTCGATGGCAAAGTGAATTTTACGGCGCGGGGAGTGAAGGGGGAGGGCGGCGCAGAGTAGGGACGGCGTGCGCGCCGCCCCTACGGTTGGCAATTAGGCGGCGGGTTTCGTGACGTTGCCGGCTTGCGGGCCCTTGGGACCGTCAACGATTTCGAATTCGACGGGCTGGCCTTCTTCGAGCGTCCGGAAGCCGTTTCCCTGGACCGCTGAGAAGTGCACGAACACGTCGCTTCCGCCGTCGCGCTCAATGAACCCGTAACCCTTGGCGTTGTTGAACCACTTGACCTTGCCTGTGATGCGCATCGTACTTCCCTGCCTTGCAATGGCGATAGACATAAAAAAAGGCCGCGAGTGCGCGGCCTCGGCTTTCGACGCTGGACCGTCAGCGCCGTCGGCATAGTAGCGGCGGCGCCCGGAAGGTGTCAAGAAAAACCCCAAATATGCGTGCAATTCTGAGTGTTTCGGACAAGAACGGCCTGATTGATTTCTGCCGCGGACTCGCCGCCCTGGGCGTGCAACTGGTCTCGACCGGCGGTACCTCCACCGCGCTGGCCGGCGCCGGCCTCGCCGTCACCAATGTGTCGGACGTCACCGGGTTTCCCGAGATGATGGACGGCCGCGTCAAGACGCTGCACCCGAAGATCCACGGCGGCATCCTCGCCCGCCGCCATCGTCCCGACGATCTGGCAGCGATCCGGTCGCAGGGCGTCGAGCTGGTGGACCTGGTGGT
>JBKJRJ010000168.1:0-4661 GCA_046594705.1 Vicinamibacterales bacterium | reverse complement strand
CGATCGATTGCCGTCACTGGCAGACGCCGAGCGGGCGCACATCGCCAGGGTCCTCGAAAGCGTGAGCTGGAACAAGAAACAAGCCGCGGCCGTGCTGGAAATCAGCCGCGGCACGCTATACCGGAAGATTGTCGAATACGGTCTCGAAGAAGCGCCGCGTGTGGCAAAATAGAACAATCAACCGCGACTTTCAGTGATTTCAGCACACGTCTCAGCTATTAGAGGGCAAAGGACTTAGCGCTATTTTCGCAATCGCTGTGTCAAAACAGCACAAGATGGGCAGCGGCGACCCGCATACCCCTGCGAATCGGGCCATAGTATTCATCTCTAACTTGCTGGTTTGTAAGGCTTTATAATTTTACCTCGGTGTTAGCCCTACCGGCAGCTGGATTGCAAATCCGTCAGCCCGTGGGCACGTGCGCCCGCAACCCTGCACATGCTTCGATGCCTCCTCACTCTCGGCGCACTTCTGACGGCGCTTGCGCCGGCGGCGTGGGCGGCGCCTCGCGCCGCGTCGGGTGAGGCAGGCCTCGATCGCGAGCTGCGTCAGCGGGCCTCGACCCCGCGCGGATACTCGCGGGTCATCGTCCACCTCGCGCCCGGCGCCTCCGCCGACGCCGGCATCCGCGCGCTTCGGGGCCTCGTCGGCCGGCGTCTCGGCTCCGGCCGCGGGCTGGTGGCCTCCGTTCCCGACTCCGCCCTGATGGCGCTCGCGCGGCTGCCCGGCGTCAGCGGCGTCAGTCTCGACCGGCGGGTGCAGGGGACGATGGAGCGGAGCGCTGCGACCGTTGGTGCAACCTGGGTGCGCGACGCCTTGGGCCTCGACGGCACCGGCGTCGGCATCGCCGTCATCGACTCGGGCATCGCCAACTGGCACGACGATCTCGGGTCGGGCCGCGTCGCCCGCTTCGTGGATTTCGTCAACTTCGAGCCCGCCCCGTACGACGACTACGGCCACGGCACGCACATCGCCGGCATCCTGGCGGGCAACGGCCACGATTCCGGCGGGCGCCGCCGCGGCATCGCTCCAGGCGCGACCCTTCTCGTCGAGAAGGTGCTGGACGCCACGGGCCAGGGCTACATCAGCAACGTCATCGCGGCGATCGATTACGCGATCGCGAACAAGGACGCGCTCGGCCTGCGGATCATCAACCTCTCGGTCGCCGCCGGCGTCACCGAGTCGTACACCACGGACCCGCTGACGGTCGCCGCGAAGCGCGCCGTCGACGCGGGCCTGGTCGTCGTGTCCGCCGCGGGGAACCTCGGCAGGGGCCCTGACGGGCAGCCCCGTTACGGCGCGATCGGCGCTCCCGGCAACGCGCCGTGGGTGCTCACCGTCGGCGCCTCGAGCCACGGCGGGACGACCGATCGCTCCGACGATTCAATCGCGGGGTTCAGCTCGCGCGGCCCGAGCGCAATCGATTTCCAGGCCAAGCCCGACATCGTCGCGCCGGGCGTCGGCATCGAATCGCTGGCCGAGCCGGGCAGCGCGCTCTTCAACACCAAGCCGCTGATGCGGCTGTGGGGCACGGTGCAGACGGCGAACGAGCCGTACCTGTCGCTGAGCGGCACCAGCATGGCGTCGCCGGTCGTCAGCGGCACCATCGCGCTCATGCTGCAGGCGAACCCCGCGCTGACCCCGAACCTGGTGAAAGCCATCCTGCAATTCACCGCTGAATCGCGTGACCGCTACGACGCGCTTACTCAGGGCGCCGGCTTCCTCAACACCCGCGGCGCCGTCGAGCTCGCCCGATCGCTCGGGGCCGAGGGCAGCCTGCCGGCAATCGCCGCGCAGTCCGGTCACTCGTCGCTGGACCAGGCCGTCTGGAGCGGCCGGGTCATCTGGGGCAACCTGCGCATCCGCGGCGGCCGGCTCAGTGCCGCGGCGAACGCCTGGCGCAGCGACGTGACCTGGGGCAGCAGCCAGGCGCCCGACGGATTGCCCATCGTGCTCGGCACCGCCAACGACGGCGACGGGGCGGTGATCGGCTGGAGCGCGGCGGGCGACCGCGACAACATCGTCTGGGGCGACGAGTGCGGCGGCGCGGACTGCGCTCCCGCGACGGCACGCGCGGCGGGCACGCGTGCCTGGAGCCCTGACCGTGGCGGAGACGGTGAGCCCCGGGCCGCGCTCCGGTCGAACCGCATCGCCTGGGGAACCGACGTCCTCGAAAGCACCGACAACGTCGTGTGGGGCGGGTCCGCGATCCGGGGCCGGGCCCGCATGCTGATGACGGACGCGGCCCGCCGATGAAGTCGCTGCCGCTCGCCGCTCGCATCTACGTCTGCGCCATCATCGGCGCCGGCGCCGCGCTGCTGGTCGCATTCTTCCCGGCCCACTTCGTCGGCAACCACTGGCTGTTCCTGACGCTGTTGCTGCTGTCGTCGGTTACCTCGGTCTTCAAGGTCAACCTGCCGCTGGCGCGCCGATCGTCGACGATGTCGGTGTCGTACGCCGTGGACTTCGCTTCGCTGCTGCTGCTCGGTCCCAACGAAACGATGCTGGTGGCGGCGGTCAGCGCATTCAGCCAGTGCACCTTCCGCATCAAGGAGCGCAACCCGATCCATCGCACGCTCTTCAGCATGGCGTGCCTGATCGTCACCGTGCAGGCGGCCGGCCTGGTCTATCACTGGCTGGGCGGGCATCCCGGCAGCGTGCGCTCGTTGGCGGTGGCGAAACCGCTGGTCGGCGCCGCGACGGCGTACTTTCTGTTCAACACGCTGACGGTCGCGACCGCGATCGCCCTCTCGATGCGCCAACCGCTCTTCAAGGTCTGGCACGAGAACTTCATGTGGAGCGCGCCGAGCTACTTCGTCGGCGCGGGCGCGGCGGCGGCAATGGCGTGGATCTGGACCATGCCGAACCAGTGGTTCGGCCTGGTGGTCCTGCTCGGGGCGCCGCTCTACCTGACCTACCACAGCTACAAGGTCTATCTCGGGCGCGTCGAAGACGAACGGCGGCACACCCAGGAAATGGCGGAACTGCACCTCGCGACGATCGAGGCGCTGGCGCTCGCCATCGACGCCAAGGACCAGACCTCGCAGCTCCACATTCGCCGCGTGCAGCTCTACGCCGCGGCACTGGCGCGCGGGCTGGGGATGAGCGAGAACGAGATCCAGGGCGTCAAGACGGCCGCGCTGCTGCACGACATCGGCAAGCTCGCCGTGCCCGAGCACATTCTCTCCAAGCCCGGGCCGCTGACGCCCGAAGAATTCCAGAAGATCCGGGCGCATCCGAAGGTCGGCGCCGACATCGTCAGCTCGGTGCCGTTCCCCTACCCGGTGGCGCCGCTCATCCTCAGCCACCACGAGCGATGGGACGGCAAGGGCTATCCCGCGGGCCTCAAGGGTGAGGAAATTCCGCTCGGCGCGCGCATTCTCTCGGTGGTGGACTACTTCGACGCGCTGATGGCGGAGCGTCCGTACCACAAGGCAATGACGGCCGATGCCGCGATCGGGCTGCTGCAGCAGGAAGCCGGCAAGGGGCTCGACCCCACGGTGGTCACCCTCTTCAACCAGCTGCTGCCCGGGCTGCAGGCCGAAGCCCTGCAGCTCGATCAGAACGTGCGTCGGCCCTCGGCAGAGGAACAGACGACGCTCGGACTGCCGGCGACCGGGCTGGCGCCCGAGACCTCCAAGAAGAACGTGTTCGAGGACATCGCCCTCGCCCACCGCGAAATCTACGCGCTCTACGAGATCGCGCAGGCGATGGGCACCAGTCTCGGCGTGTCCGACACGATGGCGCTGATCTCGGCGAAGCTCACCAATCTCGTGCCGTTCGCGTGCGCGGCGCTGTTCCTCTACGACGAGGAGACCGAAACGCTGCGCTGCCGCTTCGCGACGGGCACCGATGCCGACATCATCCAGCAGGTCACGGTGCACAGCGGCGAAGGCCTGACCGGATGGGTGGCGCGCAACCGGCGCCCGCTCGTCAACGCGCGGCCGAGCGCCGATCTCGAGGCGGCGGGCCTCACCAGTCTCTCGACCACGCTGCAGTCCGCGCTGGTCTGCCCGCTGATGTTCAACGAGCGCTTCATCGGCACGCTGTCGGTGTATCACACCGACGCGGCGTTCTACCGCGACGACCACCGCCGGCTGCTCGATCGCGTGTCGGAGCAGGCCGCGGCCGTCATCAACAACTCGATGCTGTTCGAGCAGACCCAGGAGGATTCGCTCACCGATCCGCTGACGGGGCTGCCCAACACCCGCTTCCTGTTCATGCACCTCACCCGCGAGCTGGCGCGCGCGGAGCGCCTCAAGGCCGAGGTGTCGCTCATGGTCATGGACCTGGACAGCTTCAAGGAAATCAATGACAACCACGGGCATCACGTCGGCGACCGCGCGCTCATCGAGGTCGCGCGCGTGCTGCGCGCCGCGATCCGCCCCTACGACATTTGCGTCCGCTACGCGGGCGACGAGTTCATCGTCGTCCTGTCAGGGTGCGGGGCGGACGAGGCGGAGCACAAGCGGCAGGAGCTGCAGAAGAGCATCGACGAGGTCTACTTCGAGGCCCGTCCGGGCAAGCGCCTCCAGCTGGGGATGAGCATCGGCGCCGCCGTCTTCCCGCAGGACGGCGAGTCGTACGAGGCGCTGCTCGCCACCGCCGACAGCCGGATGTATCAGGACAAGGCCGGCCGCAAGCGCCGGACCGGCCGCGACTC
>JBKJRJ010000162.1:0-4849 GCA_046594705.1 Vicinamibacterales bacterium | reverse complement strand
TCCCCGGCGCACCGCGCGGCGCGCGCGGCGGGCATCGCCTGCGCGTGAAAGTCGAGCGGGAAGTCCCGGCTGATGTAGCGCAGCTTGCCCGTGTCGATCCAGTTCTTCTTGATGTCGGTGAACGACGTCAGAACAAACTGCCGGCAGAACGGACACTGCAGGTCGGTAAACTCGACCATCGTCAGCGGCGCATCCGCCCGGCCGAGCACATAGCCCTTGAGGTTGGTGACTTTCGCGGTCAAGGGCTGCGGCGGCGGGGCCGGCGGATGCCCCTGCGGCGTCGTCAGCCTCTCGAGCAGCATCCGGGTGGCGCGCAGCTCGCGCAGCATTTCCTCGTTCTGCTGCTGCGCTGTCAACGCGGGCGGCGCAACGCCCTGGGGCGCAACGCCCTGGGGCGCAACGCCCTGGGGCGCAACGCCTTGGGGCGCAACGCCCTGGGGCGCAACGCTTTGGGGCGCAACGCTTTGGGGCGCAACGCCTTGGGGCGCAACGCCTTGGGGCGCAACGCCTTGGGGCGCAACGCCTTGGGGCGCAACGCCTTGGGGCGCAACGCCCTGGGGCGCAACGCCCTGGGCAATGGGGGCCGCTATGCACATGACGACAGCCAGCGCCGACGCGGTAAGCCGGGGAAACTTGATCATCTGGGACCTGAAGAAGAAGGGCCGGCCATGGGGCCAGACAGTGAATTATAGCCGATCGGTCGCCCAGTCCGTCTGATTCGGGATCGCCTCCACCGGCGAACAGCGGTGGGACGGGGCTACCCCAAACCTGGGGGCCCTGCGGCAGGGCGGCCCTGGGCCCTGCGGGTTGGACAAATGACATCAACGCATGTAGATTTATAGATATGGACTCCGCGGGCCTGTTCAGGCTACTGGGGGACGAGGCCCGGCTGCGCATCCTCCGGTTGCTCGATTCCGAGCGGCTCAACGTCTCGGAGCTGACTGCCATCCTGGGCATCGCCCAGTCGGGTGTCTCACGGCATCTCGGGTTGTTGAAAGACGCGGGTCTCGTCGAGGAGCGCCGCGACGCCGGGTTCACCTATTTCCGGCTCGCCGACGCGCTCCACGGCGGGGAGAACGGGTTCGGACCGGTGTGGCCGCTGCTGCAGTCGCACTTCGACGCGGCGGCGCGGACCCCCGCGGGCCGCGCCGACACCGCCCGCCTCGAGGAAGTGCGCCGCGTCCGCAAAGAGAACTTCGACGATCACGGCGCCGACGGCGAGCGCGGTCAGGTCATTCCGGGCCGCAGCTGGGCCGCGTGGGCGCGCGCGCTCGGGCATCTCCTGCCGCCGATGGTGGTCGCGGATCTTGGCTGCGGCGACGGCTACCTCACCGTCGAGGCGAGCCGGTTCGCCAGCAAGGTCATCGCCGTCGATCGGTCCGACGCCGCGCTTGCGCGCGCCCGCGACATGGTGCGGCGGCACGCCCGCCGCAGTCCCGGCGAGGCCCGGACCCTCGCCCACCGTAGCCCTGGCGACCTGTCCGCCGGAGCCTCGGCGAAGGCGGAAGGCGGCAACGTCGAGTGGAAACGCGGCGAGCTCGAGTGCCTGCCGATCGACGATGCGACGGTGGACGTCGCGCTGCTGTCACAGGCGCTCCACCACGCCGCGTCCCCCGCGAGGGCACTGGCCGAGGCCGTGCGGATCCTGAAGCCGGGCGGCCGGCTGCTGGTGCTGGACCTGCGCGCCCACCGGGAGCACTGGGTTCACGAGCGCCTCGGTGACACGTGGCTCGGCTTCGACGACGAGGAACTGAAGCGTCTCCTCGCCGGCTCGGGGTTGTCCGAGGTGAACGTCACGGTCGGCGCCCGGCACGCGCGCGACCCATTTACGGTATTGATAGCGAGCGGCGTGAAGACGACCAGCGGCTCCCACACTCAGTCCACGAAGACCACCACGATCACAAAGAGCTCAAACCATGCCCGATAGCCTCCACCCTTCACCGTCCAACCCCAGCGCTGCGACACCGGGCATGCTCGAGCGCGCGCTCCAGAGCCGCATCCTCGTCCTCGACGGCGCCATGGGCACGATGATCCAGCGTTACAAGCTGACCGAGGCCGACTTCCGCGGCGAGCGGTTCAAGGACCACGCCAAGGATCTGCAGGGCAACAACGACCTGCTCACCCTCACGCGCCCGGACGTCATCCGCGAGATCCACGGCCAGTACCTCGCCGCCGGCGCCGACATCATCGAGACCAATACCTTCAGCAGCACGACGATCGCGCAGGCGGACTACCTACTCGAGCACATCGCCTACGAGCTCAACGTGGACGGGGCGCGCATCGCAAAGTCGGCCGCCCTGGAGTGGACGGCGAAGACTCCCGACCGCCCGCGTTTCGTGGCCGGCTCGATTGGGCCCACCAACCGGACGCTCTCCATTTCCCCCGAAGTGAACAACCCCGCCTTCCGGGCGATGACCTTCGACGAGCTCCGCCTCGCCTACGAGGAGCAGGTGCGCGGCCTGATCGACGGCGGCTGCGATCTCATCCTGCTCGAAACCATCTTCGACACGCTGAACGCCAAGGCCGGCATCGTCGCCATCGAGAACGTGTTCGCCGCGCGAGGCGTCCGCCTGCCGCTGATGATCTCCTTTACGATTACCGACAAGAGCGGCCGTACCCTGTCGGGCCAGACGCTCGAGGCCTTCTACACCTCGGTGCAGCACGCGCGGCCGTTCAGCATCGGTATCAATTGCGCGCTGGGCGCGCGCGACATGCGTCCCTACCTGGCCGATCTCGCGCGCATCGCCGAGTGCTACGTCAGCAGCTACCCGAACGCGGGGCTGCCCAATGCCTTCGGGCAATACGACGAGCTGCCGGACGAGACCAGCGATCTCGTCAAGGACTTCGCCACCAGCGGCTTCGTCAACATCGTCGGCGGCTGCTGCGGCACGACGCCGGATCACATCGGCGCGATTGCCCGGGCGGTGGCGGGCGTGGCGCCGCGCACGTCGCACCTGGCCCTTCGCTCGTCGCACTTGACGGAGCTCTCCGGTCTCGAGCCGCTCGTCATCCGGCCCGATTCGAACTTCCAGATGGTCGGCGAGCGCACCAACGTGACCGGGTCCGCGCGCTTCTCGCGGCTGATCAAGGCGGGGAACTACACCGAGGCGGCGACGGTCGCGCTCGACCAGGTGCGCGGCGGCGCCAACATCATCGATGTCAACGTGGACGAAGGCATGCTCGACTCCGAGCAGGTCATGACCACCTTCCTGAACTACATCGCCACCGAGCCCGAGATCGCGCGCGTGCCGATCATGATCGACAGCTCGAAGTGGACGGTGCTCGAAGCCGGCCTGAAGTGCGTGCAGGGCAAGGGGGTGGTCAACTCGATCAGCCTCAAGGAAGGCGAGGCCGACTTCCTCGACAAGGCGCGCAAGATCCAGCACTACGGCGCGGCGGTCGTGGTCATGGCGTTCGACGAAACCGGCCAGGCGGACACGGTCGAACGCAAGGTGTCGATCTGCCAGCGCGCCTACCGGCTGCTGACCGAACAGGCGGGCTTCGACCCGTCCGACATCATCTTCGACCCCAACATCCTCGCCATCGCCACCGGGCTCGAGGAACACAACGACTACGCCGTCAACTACATCGAGGCGACGCGAATCCTCAAGGCGACGTTACCGGGCATCAAGATCAGCGGCGGCGTCAGCAACCTGTCGTTCTCCTTCCGCGGCAACGACATCGTCCGTGAGGCGATGCACTCGGCGTTCCTGTATCACGCCATCAAGGCGGGCATGGACATGGGCATCGTCAACGCGGGGCAGCTGGTCGTCTACGAAGATATTCCGCAGGACCTCCTCGAGCACGTCGAGGATGTCATCTTCAACCGGCGGCCCGACGCCACGGAACGCCTGGTGCAGTTCGCCGAGTCGGTGAAGGGCACCGGTCGGAAGCGGGACACGGATCTCGCGTGGCGGAGCGGCACCGTCGAAGCGCGCCTGTCGTACGCACTGGTGCATGGTTCGGTCGAGCACGTCGAGGCGGACGTCGAAGAAGCCCGCCAGCAGTACCCCAAGCCCCTCGACATCATCGAAGGCCCGCTGATGGACGGGATGAAAATCGTCGGCGACCTGTTCGGGGCCGGCAAGATGTTTCTGCCGCAGGTCGTCAAGAGCGCCCGCGCCATGAAGAAGGCGGTGGCCTACCTCGAGCCCTACATGGAGACGGAGAAGGCGGCGCGCCTGAAGGCGGACCCCAAGGGGGGCGGCAGCCAGGGACGCATCGTCATGGCCACCGTCAAGGGAGACGTCCACGACATCGGCAAGAACATCGTCGGCGTCGTGCTCGGCTGCAACAACTACGAGGTCATCGATCTTGGCGTGATGGTGCCGGCCGCGAAGATCCTCGACACCGCGGTCGAGGTCAACGCCAGCATGATCGGCCTGAGCGGGCTCATCACGCCGTCGCTCGACGAGATGGTGAACGTGGCGCGCGAGATGGAGCGCCGCAAGATGACGCTGCCGCTCCTCATCGGCGGCGCTACCACCAGCCGTCAGCACACCGCCGTCAAGGTGGCGCCCGAGTACACGCCGCCGACCGTGCATGTGCTGGACGCCTCGCGCGTGGTGGACGTCGTCGCCAGCCTGATCAGCGCTGAGCGCCGCGACGCCTTCGCGGTCAGCAACCGCGCGGGGCAGGAGGAGCTGCGCGAGAGCTACAAGACGCGCAGCGAGCGCCCGCTGCTGACCTACAACCAGGCCGTGGCGAACCGCTTTACCTACGACTGGGATGAGCACGTCACCGCCACTCCGTCATTCGTCGGCCGCCGGTTCCTGGACGACGTGCCGCTGGAGGAGATTGCGCAGTACATCGACTGGACCTACTTCTTCTCGGCCTGGGAGCTGAAGGG
>JBKJRJ010000125.1:0-3643 GCA_046594705.1 Vicinamibacterales bacterium | reverse complement strand
GAAGCCGTCCACCGCCAAGGTGTGGGCGTTCCTGGGCGACGGCGAGACCGACGAACCCGAGTCGCTCGGCGCGATCAGCCTGGCGTCGCGCGAGAAGCTCGACAACCTGGTGTGGGTCATCAACTGCAACCTGCAGCGCCTCGACGGCCCGGTGCGCGGCAACGGGCAGATCATCCAGGAGCTGGAAGCGAGCTTCCGTGGCGCCGGGTGGAACGTCATCAAGGTACTCTGGGGCAGCGACTGGGATCCGCTGCTGGCGGCGGACCACGACGGACTCCTCGCCAAGCGGATGGGCGAAATCGTCGACGGCCAGTACCAGAAATATGCCGTGGAGACGGGCGCCTACTTCCGCGAGCACTTTTTCGGCACCGATCCCCGCCTGCTCGACATGGTCAAGCACATGTCGGACGATCAGCTGAAGCGGCTGCGCCTCGGCGGCCACGATCCGACAAAGGTGTTCAACGCCTACAAGCGCGCCACTGAAACCAAGGGGCAGCCGACGGTGGTCCTGGCGCGCACCATCAAGGGCTACGGGATGGGTGAAGCGGGTGAGGGCAAGAACATCACCCACCAGCAGAAGAAGATGAACGAAGCCGACCTGCGGTCCTTCCGCTCGCGCTTCGGCATCCCGATCTCCGACGAGCAGATTGCCGACGCGCCGTTCTACCGTCCGCCCGAGGACAGCCCCGAGATGCAATACATCCGGGAGCGCCGCAAGGCGCTCGGCGGGCCGGTGCCGTCGCGCACGGTTCGGGTCGAACCCCTCAAGGCGCCGCTCGAGCCGCTGTTCGAGGAATTCTACAAGGGCACCGAAGACCGCAAGGCGTCCACCACGATGGTGTTCGTCCGCATGCTGACCAAGCTGCTGCGGGACAAGGAGGTCGGCAGCCTGATCGTGCCGATCGTCCCCGATGAGGCGCGCACGTTCGGCATGGAGTCGCTTTTCCGCGCGGTCGGCATCTACTCGCACATCGGCCAGAAGTACGACCCGGTCGACATGGATACGCTGCTCTTCTACAAGGAAGCGCAGGACGGCCAGATCCTCGAAGAGGGCATCACCGAGGCCGGTTCGATGTCGTCGTTCATCGCCGCCGGCACCGCCTACGCCACGCACGGCGTCAACACGATTCCGTTTTTCATCTACTACTCGATGTTCGGTTTCCAGCGCGTCGGCGATCTGATCTGGGCGGGCGCCGACTCACGCGTGCGCGGCTTCCTCCTCGGCGGCACCGCCGGACGGACGACGCTGGCGGGCGAGGGGCTGCAGCACCAGGACGGCAACAGCCACGTCTACTCGCTGTGCTATCCCAACTGCCTCTCGTACGACCCGGCCTATGCGTTCGAGCTCGCCGTCATCATCCAGGACGGCATCAAGCGGATGTATCACGACCAGGAGAGCGTCTTCTATTACCTGACCGTGATGAACGAGCAGTACGCCATGCCGCCGATGCCCGAGAATTCCCGCGAGGGGATCCTGAAGGGCCTCTACCGCTTCAAGCCCGCCGCCGAATCCAAGGCCAAGCTGAAGGCGCAGCTGTTCGGCAGCGGCGCGATCCTGAACGAAGTGGTGGGCGCGCAGGAGATTCTCAAGAAATACGGCGTCGCCGCCGACGTGTGGTCGGTCACCAGCTACGGCGAGCTGTATCGCGATGGCCACGCCTGCGAACGCTGGAATATGCTGCACCCGGGCCAGACGCCGCGCGTGCCCTATGTCACCCAGTGCCTGAAAGACACCCAGGGCGTGTTCGTCGCCGCCTCGGATAACTGCAAGGTGCTGGCGGACTCCATCGACCGCTGGATGCCGCGCCGCATCCGGGCTCTGGGCACGGACGGCTTCGGCCGCAGCGAGGACCGCGCCGCGCTCCGCGAGTTCTTCGAAGTCGACTCGCGCTTCATCGCCGTCGCGACTCTGGCGGAGCTCCTCAAGGAAGGGCAGCTCGACGCCAAAGTCGTGCAGCAGGCGATCAAGGACCTCGGCATCGATCCCGAAAAGCGCAATCCCGCGACGAGTTAGCACCTGACAGACCGACATGACTGATTTCAAGCTGCCCGAACTGGGCGAGAACATCACCGCGGGCGATGTCGTCCGCGTCCTGGTCAAGCCCGGAGACACGATCGCCAAGGAGCAGGCCGTCCTCGAGCTCGAGACCGACAAGGCGACGATCGAGGTGCCCTCCTCCGTCGCCGGCGTCGTCAAGGACGTGCAGGTGAAGGCCGGCCAGAAGATCAAGGTCGGCGACGTCATCCTGACCGTGGACGGCGAAGCCGCCGGGAAGGCCCCGAAAGAGGCGAAAGAGTCGAAGGACGCGAAGGAGTCGAAGGACGCGAAGGGGTCGCAAGACGCCAAGGCGCCGACCGGCGACACGCCAGAGCCGCAGCCGAAAGGGGCGCCGGAAGAGGGCGGTACCAGCCAGCGTGCCACGCCGGACGACGCCCCGGTCACGGACAGCACGAGCGCGGAGCGGCCCGCCGCGGACGGCGTCGCGGAACCGCCGCCGACCTCCACCGAAGATCCCGTCGAAGACGTGGCGCCGCGCCAGAAGCGCGGCGAGGTGGTCGACATCAGTCGCGCGCCGCGCCACGCACCGCAGGCGGCCCCTGCTGCCGACGCCACCCCCGGCAACGCGCCGCCCGCCGCGCCGTCGGTCCGGCGCATCGCGCGCGAGCTGGGGGTTGACATCCGGCAGGTCAGCGGCACCGGCGCCGCCGGACGCATCACGGCGGACGACGTGCAGGGCTACGTGCGGCAGGCGCTGAGCTCGGGTGGCGCCTCGACGTCCGCGGGTGTGGCATCCGGGCCGCAGCCCGCGCTTCCGGATTTCTCCAAGTGGGGCGAGATCGAACGCAAGCCGCTCAGTAACATCCGCCGCAAGACCGCCGAGCATCTCAGCCACGCCTGGAACGCGATTCCGCACGTCACCAATCACGACAAGGCCGACATCACGGCGCTCGAGGAGCTCCGCAAGAAGTACGGCCCGCAGGCCGAGCGCGCCGGCGGTAAGCTGACGGTGACGGTCGTCGCTCTGAAGATCCTGGCGGGCGCGATCCGCAAGTTCCCGCAGTTCGCCGCGTCGATCGACATGGGCCGCGGGCAGCTCGTTTACAAGAAGTACACGAACATGGGCGTTGCGGTCGACACCGACCGTGGCCTGCTCGTTCCAGTCATCCGCGATGTGGACAGGAAGGGCATCGTCGAACTCTCGGCCGAACTGGCGAAGGCGTCGGAAAAAGCGCGGGCCGGCAAGCTGTCGCTCGACGAGATGTCGGGCGGCGTGATGACCATCACCAACCTGGGTGGCATCGGCGGCGTCGGCTTCACGCCCATCGTCAACTGGCCGGAAGTGGCGATTCTCGGAATCTCGCGCGGCAGCTTGGAGCCGGTGTGGAACGGGCAGGAGTTCCAGCCGCGGCTGATGCTCCCGCTGTCCCTTTCCTACGACCACCGCGTGATCGACGGCGCCGACGCGGCCAGGTTCCTCCGCTGGGTGGCGGAGGCCTTTGAACAGCCATTCATCCTGGCGCTGTGAGCGGCCTCCGCGGTTCAGCGCGCGATAACTCCCAACTTCCACCTCCCAACTCCAAACGAGTTCTTTGGGAGTTGGGAATTGGTAGTTGGGAATTGAGAAGATGCCCAAATCCACAC
>JBKJRJ010000062.1:0-2876 GCA_046594705.1 Vicinamibacterales bacterium | reverse complement strand
GCTCTTGATGCCGTCCCGCAGCATGGCGCCCGAGTCTTCCTCCACGGTGCCGAGGACGACGCGCTCGTTGTAGTAGATGAACAGTCGCGAGGGGGTGAAGACATCGGTCTGCAGCTGCTTGGCCTGCGCGAACTGCAGGACCGCGGCGATCGCCTGGGCAGTGCAACTCCCCAGCTGTCCCTGGTCGTAGATCGGCGGCTGGTGCGCCCGCATGTCCACACGCGCCGGCAGCGCGCGCAGCGTGGCGGCTGGCGCG
This sequence comes from Vicinamibacterales bacterium, assembly GCA_046594705.1. GTDB lineage: Bacteria > Acidobacteriota > Vicinamibacteria > Vicinamibacterales > 2-12-FULL-66-21 > JAICSD01. Next base: position 2,620 of record JBKJRJ010000062.1, on the reverse strand, counting down.
GAAAAAATCCGGTCGCGCCGGTCGGGCAAGTCGGGAATCCAGCCGAAACGTTTCGTGCGTCTTTTGATGGGCTGTGACATGTGGACTGAATACGGCCGGCGAGCGCAAAGGTTCGTGTGTAGATTGTGCCCTTAGGCCGTCAACAGGGCGTAACCGGGATATAGTCCGGCCATGGATGCACTCGAGCTCTGGTCGATGTTTTTCGTGTTGATGCTGGCGACCTTCGTCGGGTTTCAAGTCATCCAGAACGTATCCCGGCTCCTGCACACCCCGCTCATGTCGCTCACCAACGCGATCTCGGCGATTGCCGTCGTCGGATCGATCCTGATCGCGGGTGAGCGCGCCTCGGACCTCACCACGATGCTCGGCACGATTGCGGTCGCCGCGTCGATGACCAACATCGTCAGCGGGTTCCTGATTACCGACCGGATGTTGAAGATGTTCCGCGAGAAACCCCCCGGGCCGAAGCCGGGGAGCCCGCGATGAACGTGCATTTCATCCAGGCGAGTTATTTCGCCGCGGCGATTCTGTTCATCCTGTCGCTGCGCTGGCTCAGCCATCCCCGCACGGCCCGCCGGGGTGTCGCGGCGGGCGTCGCCGGCATGGCGGCGGCGATTGTCGGGACGCTGCTCGCGCCGGAAATCGTCGAGTACCAGTGGATCGTGGGCGGCCTGGTGGTGGGCACGGTGCTCGGCATCCCGCTGTCGCGCGTGGCGCTCACCGCCGTGCCGCAGCGGACGGCCCTGTCGCACGCCTTCGGCGGCCTGGCGGCCGGTCTCGTCGGGACGGCGAAATACATCATGTGGCTGCAGCACGGCGAGCTGACCACGTTCCGGGTCTCGGCCATCGTGCTCGAGGTCATCCTCGGGTTCCTGACGTTCACCGGCAGCCTGATGGCGGCCGGCAAGCTGATGGAGATCGTCCCGACCCGGCCGATCACCTACCGGAACCAGAACCTGGTGAACCTGCTTCTGCTGGCGGTCGCGGTCGCCGCCGGCGTCTACCTGTCGGTGTTCGACCATACCTACTGGCCGGCCTACGCGGCGATTGTCGTGCTGTCGCTGCTGTTCGGCGTGCTCCTGATTATCCCGATCGGCGGCGCCGACATGCCCACCGTCATCTCGCTGCTGAACTCGTACGCGGGTCTCTCGGCGGTGGCGATGGGGTTCGTGCTCGAGAACAAGCTGCTGATCATCGCCGGCGCGCTGGATGGTTCGTCGGGGCTCATCCTGTCGGTCATCATGTGCAAGGCGATGAACCGGTCGTTCACGAATGTGCTGTTTGGCGCGTTCGGGCAGGTGCATCCGTCCGCCGCGGCCGGGGAAGCGCGGACCGTCAAGAGCGCCACGCCGCAGGACGTCGCCGACATTCTCGCCAACGCCGACCGCGTGGTCATCATTCCCGGCTACGGCATGGCGGTCGCGCAGGCGCAGCACCGCGTGCACGAGCTCTATGACCTGCTGACCAAACGCGGCATCGACGTGAAGTTCGCGATTCATCCGGTTGCGGGACGGATGCCCGGTCACATGAACGTGCTGCTGGCCGAAGCGGAGATCCCCTACGAGGCGCTGGCCGAGATGGACGACATCAATCCCGATATGGCGCAGACCGACGTCTGCCTGGTCGTCGGCGCCAACGACGTCGTCAATCCGGCGGCCCGGCACGACAAGACCAGTCCGATCTTCGGGATGCCGATCATCGACGCCGACAAGGCGAAGACGGTGATCGCGATCAAGCGATCGATGAATCCCGGCTTCGCGGGGATCGAGAACGAGCTCTACTACGATGAGAAGACGCTGATGGCGTTCGGCGACGCCAAGCAGGTGCTCGGCGATGTGGTCAAGGCGGTGTCCGGCGAAGGCGGCGGGCATTAAGGGCTCGGATCGGAATAGCGTTGCCACCTTGGCCGCCGATGCATCCCGCCGGGCGGCGTTGCTCGTCACTTACATACGCCCGGTATGCGCACTCCTCGCGCCTTGCCCGGCGGGCGCCTCGACGCCCAAGGTGACAACCCTATTCCGCCCCGAACCCCAGGCGCAGCTGCTCGAGGACGGCCTGATCTCATACGCGGGTGTCTGCTCTTGATACTCGGTTGAGGCGGTGCGAACCAGCGGCTGTCACCTCTCCGCGGTAGGGGACGAGGCGCAGATGTTGCACAGACCGGCACCGCCATGCCAAAATCCAAATCGAACGGCTCATCCTCATCCCGTTCTTCGAAAAATTCCGCCAAACCGAAGCCCAAACCGCGCGCCACCGTCAGCGGGCCGGCGCAACCGTCGGCGTCCATCGATACCAGCGACGCCCTCGCGGCCAAGCTGGCCGGCACGCAGGACCTCGCCGCGAGTTTCCCGTTCAACGCCAACAAGCCGGCGGAGTTCGATCCGGATGCCGCACTGAACCCACCGGAAGGGGTCCATGCCAAGCCAGCCAATCCGATTGTCGGCGCCAGCACCGTCACCGAGATGAACGCATCGGCGAAGGTTGGCAGCGGCGGGCCGCCGATCGGGACCAATAACACCATCGCGCCGCTCGATCGCGTCCGCGTGGATTCGACCGGCCGCCAGTTGACGACCAACCTCGGTGTGCCGGTCGGCGATAACCAGAATTCCCTCAAGGCCGG
>JBKJRJ010000060.1:0-3519 GCA_046594705.1 Vicinamibacterales bacterium | reverse complement strand
CCTTGGACCGCGCACAAATGAGCCAGCACACTGGTCTGCAGGCGTTCACGGGGTCTGAGCTTGGCGACACGGCGGGAGACCGTGTCGGACGCGGCCGTCTGCGTCAAGACGTCCATCCATTCCTCCCGCTCTGAGAGAAACAGCAGAAGATTACGGCCGGTGAGCCCCCGCACGGACAGATTCAGGGCGTCGCCGGCTGCCTGGTTGGCTGAGAGGATGGTGCCGTCCGCGGTCGTTTCCAGGTAGGGAATCGGCAGGCGGGTGAGCATCAGCGCGGCACGTTCCTGGTCGGCGAGCAGCTGTCCGCGCAATCCGGCAAGGGTTGCGATAAGGCGACGCACCGACTCCACGGATTCGCGCAGGGCCGACGCGGTCAGGCGCAGGCGGTCGCGCAACCGTGCCGGGCCGACACTCGGTTCGTCCAGCGCGCGGGAAGCCGCATGCAGGGATGTCTCCCAAGCCTGCATTTGCGCCCGGCTCAACTCGGTCACGTTGATTCCTTCGGATGAGAAAGAAGGGCCGGCACTCGCGCCGGCCCCTGGCCTGTGGAGGATCGGCCTACGCCCTCGTGATCGTGCCGTTGACGCCGTTGGGGAAGAACCCGCCGCTCGCCGTGCCGCCGGCATAGACGATCTTGAGCACTTCGCTGGTGGTGCGGGCGATCGAGAGACCGTTGCCGTCGACGAAGAACAGACGGCCGGCCGGCAGGCCGAACGTCGGAATCGCCTTGGCGTCAACCTGCGGAACCTGGAGCCGGTTGTCGCCGGCGAGCAGACGGAGGATGCCGGCGTGCTGCGCCTCGGTCAGGGCGATGCCCGCCGCCGCCGAGAGGATCCCCTTGTCGCTCAGAAGCGGAGCCGCGCCGCGATAGGCGCTGACACCGACGTCTTCGAAGATCGCCGCGACCGTCAGGAACTCGGCCTGGTTGTTGAAGCCGACCCCGAGCGCCGCGAGGTTGATCGCCGGCTTGGCGACCGCATCGTTTTTGAGCGCCGCCCGCAGGAAGTTGACGTGCGACGTTTCGTCGATGTTGATCTGGCTGGCGATGGTGCCGACGCGATCGTCGAGCGACACTTTGCTGCCGCCCGTGGTGTCGCCGGCTCGGCCGCGGCCCGTGAGGACGACGCCATTCTCGGACAGACGCTTGCCCGTTACAGCCACGGAGTAGAACTCACCCTCGAGATACTCCAGGTTGAGGGCGAAGTTGAGGATGTCGATGTCGGTGATGCTCTGCGCCATCAGATCCACCGAGCTGCCGCCGAGCGCCACGGCGCCGTAGGCGGCAACGCTGCCCATGACCATCCGTTTGGCGAAGTCCCGCCGAGCCAACGGGCTCGATACCAGCCGCTCCAAACCTTCTTGCTTAGCCGATTTCTCCACAGCGCCTCCTAGGCCTGACAAATGAACGAGGTGAACAATCGGAGGCTATACGCGGGCAATCGGAATTCGGATGTGGCGCGTATAGGGAGCGTGACGCGAACGTGGTTGCTCCTTCCGGTGGCGGCTCTTGGGCTCGGCCTGCCCGGGCATATGTGGTCGTCCCCTTTACCGCCTCGGACAATGGACCAGCTTGCGTTCAAGGCTGAGGTGGTCAGTAGAGGGGTGTCCCCTGAGTCCGTCAATTTCGCGCGGCTGGCCGCGTTCCGGTCCGCCGCGCCCGTGCCGTTCGATCCGGGCAGTCCATTTGGCTTCCCCGACACTGAGCCACCCGCCACAACTGTGCCTTCGCCAGGTGTGCCCACGCGGCGGGCGCCTGCCCTAGCCGCGGCGGTGGTGGTGGAGGAGCAGGTGCCTGACCTGCTCGGCATCGCTGAACAGGCCAGCCCGTCGGGGACCACGCGTACCGCCGTACTCGCACATGGCGATCAGGCCGTCCGCTTTGTGAGGATCGGTCAGGCGATCGGCGGCGTGTATCGGGTGTCCGCCATCGATGCCGACCGGGTTGTCCTGGTTGACGAGCGGACGGCGCGCCGCTTCGAGCTGATATTGAAGTAGCGAAGGGGCGGCCTGAGGCCTCAGGCTTTGGGCGCTCGCGCCGACGACGTCCTTCGGACATCGTCGGCTAAGCCTGGGGTCGCGCTCTACATGCAGCTTGCGGCGAGCATCTTGACGGACTTGACCTTGAGCGTGTCGCTCATCATCTTGCCGTCCATCATCTTGCCGTCCATTTTGTGGTCGGCCATCGTCTTGTCGTCCTTCATCTTGCCGTCCATCTGGTGATCCATCTTCCCCGCTTTGGCCTTCTCCACCATGCCGGTGACCTCGACCTTATGGCCGACGTGCGCCTTGAGGTCGCCGCCCGACAGCATGTAGGACATCATCGGGGCCATCGATCCAGCGGTCGACTCCGGCATCGTCCCGGACATCATGGCGTTGTTCAGCATGTAGTGTCCCATGCTGTCCTTGTCGGCCACGCAGCCGGTCACCATGACGGTGCCCTTCATCATCTTGTCGTGCTTCATCTTGTCCTGGTCCATCGGCGCGCTGGACTGGGCCATTGCGGCGGCGGCGGTACACGCCGTCGCCACGCACATCATCGCCATCATTCTCTTCATGCTCAACTCCACGGCTGGGGCCGGCCACATCGCCGGCACCGTATTCCTTACGTCATACGTTCGGAACCAGTCCCATAGATGTGGCCGACATCCAGGCGGCCCGCTCGCGCGTATTCCACCGAACGCGTGTCCACTTTCCGGAGGCCCTGCCTGATGATGAAGTTCCGCTCGCTCGCTCGCCTGAGCCCGACCGCTGGCGTAGTGGCTCTGTGTTGCGCCGGCTGGCTCGTCGCCTTGAGCTACGCCGTCCCTATGCGTGGTGCGCTCACGGCAGCGTCGCGGCAGGACGGCCCGACCTCCCCGAAAGAGAATCCCAACAAACACGAAACCGGCGACCGTAGCGACGGCAAGACGGTGTTTCGGATGGAAACCTTCGGCAACGAGGGCTTCTGGACGGACGCGGCGCGCCTGCCCGCCGGCATCGTGGCGGCGAAGTTCACTCCCGTGATGGCGCTCAAGGCGGGATACAGCGTGAACATCGAGGCCGTCCCCGACGCAATGAAGGCGGTGCTCGCGGCGGAATTGAACACGGATCTCTCCCCCGCGCGGGCGCCCAACCTGAACGACGTCGCCACCACGGTCGCGCTCATCAACGCCAACGCGGTAATCGGCGTGGTCGCGAAGGACAGCAACGGCGACGGCCGGATTGATGTGGCCGCCGGCGACAAGGTCGGCGTCGCGTGCGCGTTCTGTCACGCCATCACCGATGGTTCCGTGTTCGCCCTCCCCAACGGCGGGTCGATCGGAAAGCAGATCGACGGCCCGACGCCTCACTTCCTCAACGTCGGCGCCACGCTCGCCACCGCGGCCAATACGCGCGCCTTCTACCCCCTGGCGCAGCTCTCATTGACCGCCAACGGCGGCAAGACGCTCGGTCGCGCGCCGAAGGGTCTGACGGAAACTTCCACCGAGGCCGAGTTCGACGCCTACTTCAGCAACCCGGCGTACTACCCGATTGGTATGT
>JBKJRJ010000563.1:0-2831 GCA_046594705.1 Vicinamibacterales bacterium | reverse complement strand
TTGTGTCCCGAGACGCCGACCACCGTGGGATCGCCGCTGTGGAACAGCGCGTTCCTGCCGGCGATGCACCAGGGCACCTTCATCCGGAACAAGGTCGAGAAGAAGGATCAGGTCATCGAGAAGGACTTCGATCCGAAGACGCTGGTGTCGTACGTGAGCAACGACAAGTTCACGCTCGACGAACAGCGCCGCGAAATCGACCTGCTGGTGCGGCTCGACGGCCTGCGCAACGCCCGCGAGGCGATCAGCGATCCGCAGCTCGACGCGGCGATCAGCTCGATGGAGGTCGCCTATCGCATGCAGACCGAGGCGCCGGAGGTGTTCGACATCCGGAAGGAACGCCAGGCGACGCTCGAGATGTACGGCCCTGGCAGCACCGCGCGCAGCTGCCTGATGGCCGTCCGGCTGGTCGAGAAAGGGGTGCGGATGGTGCAGGTGTACTACGGTCCCGGCGATCCCTGGGACGCGCACGGCGATCTGTACGGCCAGCATCGCAAGCCCGCCTTCGACTCGGACCGCCCGTTCGCCGCGGTGATCAAGGATCTCAAGTCGCGCGGCCTGTTCGACGACACCATCGTCGTGTGCGGCTCGGAGTTCGGGCGTACGCCGGTGGCGGAGGTTGGCGCCGGCGCCGGCGGCCAGGGCACCGGCCGCGACCACAACCCGTTCGGCTTCTCGATCTGGCTGGCCGGCGGCGGCATCAAGGGCGGCACCGTCTACGGGGCGACCGACGACTTCGGTTTCAAGGCGATCGAAAAGCCCGTCCACGTGCACGACCTGCACGCCACGATTCTCCACCTGCTCGGCATCGATCACACCAAACTGACCTACCGCTACAGCGGCCGCGACTTCCGCCTGACCGACGTGTCGGGCACGGTGATCAAGGACATCATTTCGTAGAGGCTCAGCAATGGCTACGAAAGACCGTGGAGTGGATGGCTGAAGGCAAGCGTCGCAACTGGAAAATACCAACCATAGAGGAGATACGAAATGCGAAATATCGTGCTGTGCGCCCTCGTCCTTGCCGTGACCGTCGCCACCGCGGCGGCGCAGAACCCGTTGAGCGACTCGATCCGCAGCTCGTGGAACGGCGTGAAGAAGAACATCGCGGAGTCGGCCGAGCAGATGCCCGAAGCGAACTACGGGTTCAAGCCGGTGGACACGGTGCGTTCGTTCGGCGAGATTCTTGCGCACGTGGCGGGCGCCAACTACGTGCTCTGCGCATCGGCCAAGGGCGAGAAGTCTCCGTTCGCCGAGGATCATTTCGAGAAGGCCGGTACCACCAAGGCCGCCATCGTCAAGGCCGTCGCCGACTCGAACGCCTATTGTGACGGCGCCTACACCGCCCTCGCGGACGCCACGGCGGGACAGCTGGTCGACAACCCCTTCGGGCCCGGTCAGGCTGCCCGCGCGAGCCAGCTGATTGGCAACATCGGCCACGACAACGAGCACTACGGGAACCTCGTGACCTACTTCCGCATCAAAGGGATGGTTCCCCCTTCGTCGAAACGCTAGTCCGCGACCAGGCCGGCGGGGCTGCCCGAGAAGCCGGGGTCCGCATTCGTCAGCAGGGGCGTAGAGGGATGCTCTTTCGCATTCCCGGATGCTCCTTCGAGCGGAAGTGTGCCATGCTCCACACGCCTTCCAAGGAGCTTCCATGCGTCGCATGACACTCGGTCTTCTCGCCGCCGCACTCGCCCTTCTGTTGCAGCCCGGCGCGCGGGCGCAGTCGGGTGGCATGGCGCTGGCGCCGCCAACCATCGATGAGCTGATCTCGTTCAAGCGGGCCGCTTCTCCGGTGATTTCACCGAACGGGCGGTGGGTTGCCTACACGGTGCGGGAGGCCAACTGGGACGAGAACACTTACCACACCGAGATCTGGCTGGCCGACGTGCAGTCGGGCGAACTGCGGCAGCTGACCAGCCATGCGAAGAAGTCGAGCAGTTCGCCGGCTTGGTCGGCAGACAGCTCGCGGCTGGCCTTTGCGACCGACCGCGACGACAAGCGCCAGATCTATGTGATCGATCCGCGTGGCGGTGAAGCGCGGAAGATCACCGCGGTCGAGGATGGCGTGGGCGCTTTCCAGTGGTCGCCTGACGGCAGGTCGTTCGCCTTCACCTCCGCCGATCCAAAGACGGACGCCGACAAGGAACGCGAGAAGAGGTTCGGCGAGTTCGACGTGATCGGTGAAGGCTACCGGATGTCGCACCTGTGGGTGTTCGATCTTGCCGGCCAGAAGGCGCGCCGGCTGACCAGCGGCGTTTTCACGGTGGGGCAGTTCAGCTGGTCCCCTGACGGCAGCCGGATCGCCTTCGATCATCGCGTCAACTCGGCCAGCACCAGTGGCGCCACCGCCGACATCTCCCTCGTCACCGTCGCCGACGGCACGGTGCGTCCCCTCGTCACGCAGCCTGGCTCGGATTCGGGTCCGGTGTGGTCGCCGGACGGATCCACGATCGCGTTCGGATCTGCGATGGCCAAAGAGTTCTCGTTCCTCAACGGCTCGATCGCGGTGGTGCCGGCCGCGGGCGGCCGGATCGAGAACCTCACCACGGCCTTCGACGAAAATCCCTCGATCGTGGACTGGACGCGAGCCGGCTTGTTCTTCAGCGCGTCGCAGCGCACCTCGTCCTTCCTCTACAGCATCGATCCAGCGAACCGGGCGATCCGGAGATACGCCCCCTCCGATCGGTGGATCGGTTCCGGCTTCAGCCTCACGCCGGACGGACAGTCGGTCGCCTTTTCGGCGGCGGATGCCTCGACGCTCGGCGAGCTGTACGTCGCGCCGGTCGCGTCCGCGCTGAAACCGCGCAAGCTGACCGACATGACCG
>JBKJRJ010000530.1:0-9147 GCA_046594705.1 Vicinamibacterales bacterium | reverse complement strand
GCGGCCCGTCGAGGGCAGCAGGTCGACGCCGCGGATGACGAGGTCGATGCCCTGCCGGAAGTCGTCCACGCTGGCGGCGAACTGGTAGGTCCAGTTGCCCAGGCGGTCGCGGATCAGCACGTCGCCGCACTGCCGCGACGGATCCTGCGCCTGCGATGCGAGCAGGCCATCGTCGAACGACTCTGCGCCGGGATCCATCCGCATCCGCCAGCCGACGCGGTCCGTGAGCAGGAGGCCGCGGTGACGACAGCGGCCGGCATACCTGAGCGCGGTCGCGGCGCCCTCATCCACCCGCGTGTCCTGGGGTGCGCCGTGGCCAGGGCTGTGGCGCGCATGGGCCGCCGCCTCGACCTCGCGCCTGCTGCAGTCGCAGCCGTAGACAAGACCCTGAGCGGCGAGGATGTCCACCGCGTCGCGATAGATCGCGTCGCGTTCGCTCTGGCGGACAAGGGGGGCGGCCGGCTGATACCCCAGCCAAGCGAGGTCCTCGAGGATGCCGGCTTCGTATTCCGGCCGACAGCGCTCGCGGTCGTGATCTTCAATCCGCAGCAGCACCTCGCGCTGCGGTCCAGACGCCGGCGTGGCGGTGGACTCCATCGCGCCCCAGACATACTCCGCGTTGAGCACGTGACCGAGATGCAGCCAGCCGGTGGGCGCCGGCGCGAAGCGGGTGCGCACAGGATGATGCTATCTCGCCGTGCGCGCCAACTACCAACTACGAACTGCCGACGACGAACTGCCGACCACCAACTACCAACTGCCGACTACCAACTACTTCCGCACCGTCAGCAGGAATACGCGCGAGGCGGAGGATGCCGGGTCGCTGGCGGTTAGTTCGGAGGACCACGCCCCGGCGCTTCGTGGCGTGCCCGTGATCTGACCCGCTGGCGTCAGCACGAGGCCTGGTGGCAGCGCGCCTGCCGACAGCGTCCAGGTTGCCGGACGCGACGACTGCAGCGTGACCGAATAGGCAGCCCTCAGCTTCGCATCGGGGAGCGTTGCCGTCGCGATCTCGAGCGCCGGCTCCGGCGCCAGTTCCTCCTCCACCGCGGCCGGCTTGAGCTGCAGCAGGAACACGTCCTGGCGGGCGCGCTCGCCGGCCGCCGCTTTCGGGTCCGTCCCGAGCGATTTTTCCCAATTCGACGTGAACAGCACCCAGCGTCCGTCGCGCGACACGATCGCCCTGGGCAGATACCAGAACGACACGCTTCCCGGCGCAGTGTCGTTGCGCACGTCGCTGCGGTGATGCGCCAGCCGCGCGACTTCCGCCCCGCCGTCACCGGCATCCGTCTGGATCGCCAGGATCTCGTCGTCCCACGCCCGCCAGGCGGTGGTGTTGTCGCCGTACCGGTAGGTGGCCGTGATGAAGGGCACCAGCCGATCCGGCCGCGCGTTGTTCCAGGAGGGGTGATCCGCGAGGTAGACCTGCTTGGGCGTCACGACCGGCGTGATCAGGTCCCGCGAGATGAGCGGCGACGCCAGCGCACGGATCTGCCACTGCGCCGCGTCCCACGTGGTGGCCGTGCAGCAGTCCTGGTTGACCCCCATGCCGTAGCCGAAGGCATCGTGGCCGGCCGAGAGCGCCACCAGGATCGGCATCGGCGTGATGGCGCCGGTCAGGGTGTCCCACGCATACACCTGCGACGCCTTTCGCGGCCCCGCGACATCCCCGCCGGTGGGATAGAGCATGACGAAACGTCCGCTGCGGTCGATCGTGGCGTAGTGCAGGTTGAAGTTGAGTGTGGTTGGCGCCGGACGGCCGTCAATAGTGGAGGCGACGGTGTCGAGCACCACCCGCCGTTGCGGATTGGCGGCGTCGAAGACGACCACGTAGCGGTGCCGGTCCTGTGCGCTGCCGCCAAAGAAGGCAAGAATGCGCTCGACCGATCCCGCACTCGAGGAGATGCCGCCGATGTAGGTGCCGCTCAGCCCGGGCGCCAGGCTCTCGAGGTCCAGCACCCTCGTGTATTCACCCGAGCCGAAGTCGTAGCGGTCGATCGTCCGCAGCGACGCGCCCGCCCCCGTGACGCTGCCGTAGATGACGGAATCGTTGACGAAGCTGAACTGCGGCTCCATGTAGAAGCGCAGCGCATCGAGCCGTCCGAATCGCCCGGTCTCCTGGTCGAACGCAAACGGGATGATGGTGCCGTCGGTGGAGCCGACATAGAAATACGAGCTGTCAGCGCTCCAGACGTTCTGGTGGGTGGCGGACGGTGTGCGGTACGATCGGTCGACCGCCTCAGGCCGCGTCAGTCGATCGGTGACGCGCCAGATGCGCGAGCCGAACACCGGATCGTTGAACGAGAATCCGGCCGCGCCGAGCCTGAGGGGCGGCGGCTTCGGGCGCGGCCCCCGATCGGTCACGGCGGTGTAGCTGACGGCTGCTTGCGCGAGGACGCCCGCCAGAAGTGCGGCAATAAACACATCCCCAGTCTAGGGAGGGGGGGCTCCGCCGTAAAACGGCTCAACCGTTTCCGCGCCGCTGCGCGGCCGGGCCTACTTCTTCACCGTCTCCGTCCCGCTGACCGGGATGCCGCAGACCGTGCCGGTGTAGTTGACGAGGATCTGCCCGCTCGATTCGAGGGTCGCCTTGCTGTTGGTGAAGGTAAAGGGGCAGTTGACGCCCCCCTGGGCGACCAGTCCGCTCGCCGTCCAGTTGATCACCGAACCGGTCAGCGTGCCGGACCCCGAGCCCGTCACGTTGATGTTACCGGCGCAGGTCGCCGTGAACGAGACGTTCGCGGTCGTGGCGGTGGTCGGCGTCACGGTGTACTTCAGGTTGCCGCACCCGGTGGGCGGTGTCGAGGCGGTGACCGAGGCCCACGTTCCCGCGAACGCGTCCACCGATGCCGACGGCGTCGGGCTGGTCGGCGACGTGGGCGTCGGGTTGGTCAGCTTCTTGGCCAGCATGTCGCAACCGGTGCTCAGCAGGCAGGCGAGCGTGAAGACGGCAGCCGCGGCACGGAGTTTCATAGAACCTTCTTATCGGCGGTATGATTCCTGATCTTTATGGTATTCCAGGGCGTTTATTCCATCATCCCCACGGCCTTTACCGACGCGGGCGAGCTCGACGCGTCGAGCCAGCGGCGGGTCGTCGACCTCTTCATTGAGAAGGGGGCCAACGGGTTGACGGCGCTCGGGGTCACCGGCGAAGTGGCGCGGCTCGAGGAGCACGAGCGCGCGACCGTGCTGGGCGTCGTCGTGAAGCAGGCCGCCGGCCGCGTGCCGATCATCGCGGGCACCTCGGCGGAAGGCACTCGCACCTGCATCACCTATACCCGGCAGGCGAGAGACCTCGGCGCCGCTGCCGTGATGGTCAGCCCGCCGCGCATGCCCAAACTCAACTCGAACGCCGTCGTCGCGCACTACAAGGCGCTGGCCGACGCCGTTGACATCCCGATCATCGTCCAGGACTATCCGCCGATCGCCGGGTTCGCGATGGAGCCGGCGCTGCTGGCGCGCATCGCGAAAGAGATCCCGTCGGCGCGCACGATCAAACTCGAAGATCCGCCGACCCCCTTCAAGACCGCCCGCATCCTGGAAGCGGCGGGGGACACCACGGTGCAGATTTTCGGCGGCCTGGGGGGGGTCTTCCTGCTGGAAGAGCTGATCTCGGGTGCCACCGGCGCCATGACCGGCTTCGCGTTCCCTGAGATTCTCGTGCGGATCATGACGCATTGGAACGCCGGGGAACACGACGCGGCGGCGGACGTGTTCTACCGGGCCGTGCCGCTGATGCGCTTCGAGTTCCAGGAAGGGATCGGGATGGCGATCCGCAAGGAAGTGCTGCGCCGCCGCGGCGCGCTGGCGAGCGCCGCCACGCGCGCCCCCGCCGGGTCGCTCGACGCGCCGACCCGTCAGGCGCTCGACCGCGTGTTGACGTGGGTGACCACGCAGAAAGGCATGGAATGGATCTCGGTCTGAAGGGGAAGGTCGCGCTGGTTGCGGGCGCGAGCCGCGGGCTCGGCTTCGCGGTTGCCGAAGCGCTGGCAAGGGAAGGGGCCACGGTCTCGATCTCGTCCACGACCCAGACGTCGATCGACGAGGCCGCGGCGCGCCTGGCCTCGTCCGGGGCGACCGTGCTGGCGACCGCCGTGGACGTCCGGAACGGCGATCAGATCGTGGCCTGGTCGCAGAAGACCATCGAACGTTTCGGCGGCATCGATCTGCTCTTCACGAACGGCGGCGGGCCGCCGTCCGGCGCCGCGATCGCGTTCGATGACGCGGCGTGGCAGAACGCCGTGGACCTGCTGTTGTTCAGCGCGCTGCGCATGGTGCGGGCCGCCGTGCCGTCGATGAAGGCCCGTGGCGGCGGCTCGATCCTGATGTCCACCTCGGCCTCGGTCAAGGAGCCCATCCCGAATCTGGGTCTCTCCACCGTTCTGCGCGCCTCGGTTTCGGCGCTGTCCAAGACGCTGGCCCTCGAGCTCGCGCCAGACAGGATCCGGGTCAACCAGATCGTCCCCGGTCGCATCGATACCGACCGCGTGAAGTCGCTCGACGACATCGCCGCGAAGAAGCAGGGCATCACCGCGGAGCAGGCCCGGACGAAGGCGATGGCGATGATCCCGATGGGACGCTACGGGCAACCCGCGGAATACGGCCGCGTCGCGGCGTTCATCCTGTCGGACGCGGGCGCCTACATGACGGGCTCAACCGTGCAGGTGGATGGGGGCTTGATCCGGAGCGTGCTCTAACGAGGAAGGTAGAAAGTAGAACCCCATGTCGGTGATGCGAAGCGTTCTCCTGGCGATGTCGACGTCGCCCTTCCTGCGCGAGCAGGCGACGAAGCGGGCGTTCGTGCGCAAGTCGGTCTCGGCGTTCATGCCGGGCGAGCAGGTCGAGGACGCGCTCCAGGCGGCGGCCGGGTTGCAGCCCAGGGGCGTCACCACCATCCTGACCAGGCTCGGCGAGGGCGTCACGCGCCTCGACGAAGCCGAGCGGGTCACCCAGCACTACCTCGACGTGCTCGACCAGGTGACGGCCTCGGGGCTCGACGCGCAGATCTCGGTCAAGCCGACCCAGCTCGGGCTCGACCTCGACGCTCAGCAGTGCCAGCGGAACCTCGACCGGATCTGCGAGAAAGCCGGGCGCATCGGCAACGTGCCGGTGTGGATCGACATGGAGAACTCTCCCTACGTCGATCCCACGCTGCGGCTGTTCCGCAGCAGCAAGGAACGCTACCCGGGCGTGGGCATCGCTATCCAGGCCTACCTCTATCGCACCTCGAAAGACGTCGAGAGCCTCATCGCGCTCGGCCCGGCCATCCGCATCGTCAAGGGGGCCTACCTCGAGGCCGCGGACGTCGCCTACGCGAAGAAGTCAGACGTCGACGAGAGCTTTTACACGTTGTGCTGCCGGCTGATGGCCGCCGACGCGCGGAGGGCCGGCGCGCTGCTCCACATCGCGACGCATGACACGGCGCTCATCGACCGCCTGCTGGCGTTCATCGACGCCAATCAGGTGCCCGCGTCGGCCTACGAGTTCGCGATGCTCTACGGAATCCAGCGCAATCAGCAGCTGCGGCTCGCCACAGCAGGACGCCGCATTCGCGTGCTCATCAGCTACGGCGAGTACTGGTTCCCCTGGTACATGCGGCGGCTGGCGGAGCGCCCGGCCAACGTCACGTTCGTGTTGAAGAACCTGCTCGGAGGCTAGCCCACGGCTCAGTACCAAGTTCACGAAGATCACGACGATCACCAAGACAACATGGATCTTCGTGCTCTTCGTGATCTTTGTGGTGCGCCGTGGGCCGTTGTCTGTAGAGTAGGCCACTGATGCGAACTTCTTGTTCGGCGGCGGGCCTGTTGCTGGCGCTCTCGCTGACCGTCGGTGCGCGACAGCCGGCGTTCGATCTCGTCATCCGGGGCGGGCGGGTCATCGATCCCGAGACCAACCTCGACGCGGTGCGTGACGTCGGCATCACCAGCGGCCGCATTGCCGCCGTGTCGGCGGCGCCGCTAAGTGGGCGCGAGACGCTCGAGGCGGGCGGCCTCGTCGTGTCGCCGGGGTTCATCGACGTCCACACGCACGTCAACGATGCGGCGACCTACCGGCTGGCGGCGCAGGACGGCGTCACCACCGCGCTCGACCTGGAGATCGGAGTGTCGGACGTCCGTGGCTTTTACGAGACGCGGCGCGGCAAAACGCCGATCAACTTCGGCACGGCGTCGAGCCATCCCTGGGCCCGCGTGCTCGCGTTCGGGGAGAGCCTTTCGCCCGGAATCGTGCCGGCGAGCGGCCGCGCGATGCAGACCGTGGCGGGCGCGGCGGAGCGCCAGGCGATGCGCCGCGAAATCGAGCGCGGGCTCGACCAGGGCGCCATCGGGATCGGCATGGGGCTGGTCTACACTCCCGGCGCCACCCGATCGGAAGTGATCGAGGTCTTCCGCGTCGCCGCCGCGCACCGCGTGCCCGTCTTTGTGCACGTCCGCAGTTCCGGCCGACTGGAGCCTGGCTCGAGCGTCGAGTCCGTGGCCGAGGTGATCGCCGCCGCCGCCATCACCGGCGCGCCGCTTCACATCGTCCACATCAACAGCAGTTGCATGGCCGATTCGCCGGAGTGCCTGCAGATGATCGCGGGCGCCCGCGCGCGCGGGCTCGACGTGACGGTCGAAGGCTATCCCTACGGCGCCGGGATGACCGACCTCAAGTCCGCGGTCTTCAACCCGGGGTGGCAGCAGAAGATCGGCGTCACGGAACACGACGTCGCGATTCCCGAAACCGACGAGCGCCTGACCCCGGAGACGTTCGCGCGGTATCGCGCGCAGCCGGGCCCGCGCCTTGTCCTCATCTACACCAACCCGGACACTGTCGTGGACGCCGTGATCACGGATCCCTTGACGATGGTGGCGAGCGATGCGGTGATGCAGGACGGCCAGGGGCATCCGCGCGCTGCGGGGACGTTCGCCCGCATTCTCGCGCGTTACGTCCGCGAGCAGCGCTCGCTCACGTTGGTCGAGGCCGTGCGGAAAATGACCCTGATGCCGGCGCGTCGTTTGGAGGGCGCCGCCGCGTCCGCGCGCCGCAAGGGGCGCGTCCAGGTGGGGGCGGACGCCGACCTGGCCATCTTCGATCTCGCCACGGTGTCCGACCGCGCGACCTACGCCAAACCGACCGAGCCGTCGGTGGGCTTCCGCTACGTCCTGGTCAACGGCATCCTGGTGGTGCGGGACGGGCGGCTGCTCGAGGCGAGGCCGGGTGTGGCGATGCGGCGGGAGTAGTCGCCTGGCGCGCCGCGACGGCGCACGGCTTCAACACCAAGACCACCAAGATTACAAAGGGTCACCAAGGTCACTGAGCCCAGCTCTTAAGCCTTGGTAGGCTTCGTGGACTTGGTGAGCTTGGTGGACGTCGTGACTGACGCCGTCGGCCGGTGTGGCCGTGACAGCTACGCCGACTTGATCAGAAAGATGTGCGCATCACCGGAGCGCAGCCGCACGTAGAGGCCGTTGCCGAGGTCGTCGCGGGTCCAGCGGTAACTCTGATCGGAGAGCTGATCCTTGAGCTCGAAGACGTCACCCTTCGGCAGCGTGCCCACCTGCACCAGGCCTTGGGCGTCGTGGCCGGTGATGTTGGCCGCGACGATGGCGACGTCCTTGCCCTTGCGCCAGGCATAGGCGATCAGGTCGCCGTTGGTGCCGTCGCCGGCGCCCCCGACCTCGAGCAGCGACCACTCGCCGTCGTGGAAAAGCGGCTGGTTGATGGTCGGCATCAGCCGCGCGTAGAGGTCGCGGATGTCGGCGCGATCCGGATCGTCGGGCCAGCGTCCGAGCTGCACCTGCGCGCGCAGCGGCGCGCCCTCGAGCTGACCGTCGAAGAAGAAGCGCAGGCCAGGCAGCGTGAAGGTCAGCGCCGCGGCGGCGCGGATGCGGTCGCCGAACTCGGTGACGCTGCGTGCCTCGTCGTGGTTCTCGAGGAAGCGTGCCAGCCTGGCGCTGTAGGCCGGGTCGGCGCGCAGGTGGCCGCGGGCCTGATGCGGGTCGCCGTGGTGCAGGCGATCGAGCAGGCGCTTGTCGTAGGTGAAGTCGAAGCCTTGCTCCTGCAACTGGAACTCGCGGTCCCAGTAGACTTCAGCGAGGTAGGTCATCGGCACCTGCCGCGTCGCCGCCGGCCAGAATTCCGTTGCCGGGGCGCCCCACATCAAGTCCACGCGCTGCTGCCAGGTTTGCGCGAAGACATCGTTCAGGACCAGCATCGCCATGTCGCAGCGCACGCCGTCGGCGTGCTGCGCGATGGTCTCGAGCACGCCGATCATCGCCTCGCGCGTCGCCGGGTTGAAGTAATTGAGCTGCGCGACGTCGCGCCACGGCGGGAAGAAGGGATCGCGGCCGCAGGCGATGAAGCGGACCGTGCTGCCGTCGGCGTCCTCGATCGGGTGGTAAAGGATCGGCTCGGCACGGTAGTTGTCGAGCGTGCCCTGGACGAAATATTCCGGGTTGCTGCGGATCCAATCGTGATCGAAGCCCATGTGATTCGGGACGAAGTCGAGTACCAGCGTCAGGCCGCGGTCGGCGAGCGCCTTGCGGCAGGTGTCGAGCCCTTGCCAGCCGCCCATGCGGTCGTCGGGCTCGTAAGCCTGGATGCAGTACGGCGATCCCGGCACGTCGCGCATCGCCCAGCCGGGAAGGACGCGGTCGTAGTCAGCGATCAGCGCCGCATCGGTGCGCCCCATCAGACGGCCGACGGCACTGCGCCGCCACACCCCCATCAGGTAGACGCAGTCGAACCCGGCCTTGGCGATGGCGTCCCAGGTCGCCGGCGGCACGTCGGCGAGCGTGACCTGACGATGGGCATGACGCGACAGCCGCTCGAGCCAGGGCCACGCGCTGATTTCATAGAGGTGGGGGTGGCTACGCATTGTGGCAACCTGCAATCTGCAGTCTGCAATCTGCAATCGAAAGGCTAGCGGTTCGGGATCGCCGCTTCGGCCTTTTTCATCGCCGCGGTGAACTGTGCGGGACTGAAGGCGGACGGGGATTCGAACTGTTTGAACAGCTCCGTGAAGGTGCTTTTCATGGCGGCCGGATTCTGTCCGCGCGCTTTCGCGAGGGCGGTGGCCAGGACTTCGGTCGCCATGGCCGCCTGTTCCGCGGCGCGCTCGCCGCGCTCGGCGATCTGGGGCGCGTCGGCGAAGATGCCGCGCAG